>DATMUQ010000255.1:0-5456 GCA_035563795.1 Terriglobales bacterium
ATGCCGAAGGTCATCGGCAGATGCAGGAAAGCCAGCAAATCGGTGACGATGCGGCTGACAAAGGTATTGGCCGGCGCGGCGCTGCCGGTTGCCAGCGAGAAGATCGGCCACAAGGCGGCGATGCCAATATTCTCGATCAGGCTGCCGATCAGAAGGGCCAGCACGACGCAAAGCTGGCGTCGGTAACCGCTGTAAAAGAAAATCCGCACTGCCTGAATCATAAGGCCGCCGCCACGACAGAAATCGTTTGAAGCAACGTCACGGCCCGCCCTCGCGGCAGCATTTCTGCGCCTTGTTTCAAAACGGCCTTGCCCCCTATCAGCATTTCATCCGCCGGCCTAGCTGTCGGCATACGGCTCCAACTACCGGCATACATCACTCCTTGCCAACCGATTCGGCGAACACACGACTTGCCCAATTTGACGGTTGGTCCTGCTTCGCCCGCTAGTAGCCGGTTATCTGCAAAGCGTCCAGCCGACGCTTTTTTCGACAGATTTTTTCGCGCCATGGAGTTCCAATTTTTCGGCCATCGGCCCGCTCTTTTGCCAGTGGAATAATGACACCTAACGTCAGCGGAATATTAGATACCTGTCCATCGTTGTCATGGAACCGTCAGATAAAACGGTACGTTCGCCAGCAATATACAGTTACATTTCGGTGTCGTCAGGAAATAAATTGAAATATCTCAAGAGCTTGCGTGACACGTCAGCTTTCTCTACAAAAAGCTGACAAGCGGGACGGGCAAGCATATATTGATATTACAGTATGAATTTTCGGATTGTGATCTCGACACGGTGCAGTCTCTTGGCTGCGCCGGCGGAGTGCTTGGCGAGGAGACAGATCGTCCTGGCGATCGATCCAGGACCTTCACCATGGCAGCAGGCCTTTGGCCAGTGACGGGACCGAAGCAATACGACCGCTTATCGGCAGTCGCGCCAAAGGTGTCTTCTGGTGGCCCCGCGGCCATGGAATGCCTTCCCCGACAGGTAACAACGCCCAGAATATCGTGGGGGATTCATGGGTGACGCGAACAAGCACCTTCAATTTCTCTGCATCGGCGCGCAAAAAGCCGGAACCACTTGGCTGTACGAGAATTTGAAGCACCAACCCGGCATCTGGCTGCCACCGGTAAAAGAGATTCACTATTTCGATCACAGGCGTCCCTCGACCTGGAAGCGCCTCACCAGCGAGGCAACCCATCACAAGGGAGCCCGCCAGCATCTGTTCGACTGTCTGAGGGATGTGACCAAGGGCAAGAAGAAGCCGAACGATCTATCCCTGGCTTGGCATATCGCTCTCGGCGACAGGGACGACGCCTGGTACGACAAGCTCTTCTCCTGGTCTGATCGGCAGATTGCCGGCGAAATCTGCCCCGGTTATGCGCGACTTTCAGCCGAACGGATCGAGGCGCTCGCCAGACGCTACCCGCATCTGAAGATCATTTACATGTTGCGCGATCCGGTGGATCGGGCCTGGTCCTCCGTGGCGATGCATTACCGCAAGAATTCCGACGATCTGGTGACATCGAAGGCCGAGGATCAGATCATCGGCAAGTTGCTGCAGTGGAAACGGTTCGGCCATTGCTCGTATATGCGCAATATCGAGAACTGGACGCGCTTCTTCCCGCGGGAACAGATCTATTTCGGTTTCTTCGATCGGCTGGCCGGCGATCCCAGTGGCCTGCTCAGCGAGATCCTTGCCTTCCTCGGCGTCGATGCACCGGTTGCTTCCGCGCAGATCGAGAAAGCCGTCAACGCCGGACGTGGAGAACGGATCTCGCGCAACGTCGAGAAGCGGCTGAGCGCCTTGCTGCTTGGCGAAACCGAGGATCTGCACAACCGCATCGGCAATGACTACACTGCGCGTTGGCTGCAACACGTGAAATCTGTCCTCACCCCGCCCTCAGCCGACTCGCCTGCAGCCGAGTAGCTCTCGGCGCATGGTGATGGCCGGAAACAGATAGGCTGCAAGCGGGCGATCGCGCGGGGCTACCCTTCCAGGACACCAATCCCTATTGCAAGGACGCGCCTTGCTGCTGGAGCAGCGGCTCGTAGAGATGCGTCAAGTGATTGGCGCCACTGACCGACAGATGGTTTGAGTCAGTGTAATAAGGGCCATCGATACCGGCCACGGCGCAGCTTTCCTGCGTACAGAAATCGCCCGTCGGATCGATGAGATCCACGCCGTATTTGACGGCTGCTGCCTGCAGAATGGCCCGCGCGGCGCGCTGCCGGCCGTCGACGGTTTCCCAGCTCGGCGCGATATCGGCTGCCCTCTTGTGCAGGGCTGCTTTCGCCAGTTCATAAGGCACGTCATATCCCACTTCCGGCACATCCATCACCAGGACAACATGTACCTTCGCGGCCATCAGAGCCGCCAAGGTCTTGTCGAGAGCCTCCGCCACGACGGCCGAACGATCACGTATCTTGTAGCTCTCCGTCGGATCGAAGAAGACACCTTCATTGCCGAATTGCGACCCCAGTACTTCCCGCGGCCAGCGTCCGATCAGGAAGACCAGCCGGATATGCTGCGCCTGAATGAGATCCATCACGGCTTTATTGCGCGCGAAACAGTCCTTCTGGCTGTTGGGATCATTCTTCTGCGATTTGTAATCGAGCAAGGGCGGACAGCCGGCATCCGCCGCCAGCAGACCCGCGCGCTGATGACGCTTGGCCGCCTGATCGATGCCCGGTGCCATGGAACTCGCATGTGAGTCACCCCAGACCAGGAAGTCCACCGGCATCGCGGTTCCCGCGGTGCCGAGCGTGCAAATATGTCCGGCGCGAACATCGGCATCGCTCGGCCCGGTGCGATCCTCATCCGTCAGGCAGGTGCTGCCGCGGAACGGGTTGTTGATATCTTTCGTCGCATAGATGGCGCGAACATCGGCGGGTAGACGATTGGGCAGGCCTTCTCCAAAGGCGATGACAGCACCTGCCGCGCAGGAAAGCGCCATCATGGCGAAAGCCAGTCGGAACAGATTGGTGCGTCCGGACAAGAAGCGACGCTGCCGGATCGGTCGCTCGATCAGCCACCATGAAGCGATGGCGGCAAGGATCGAGGCCGCGACCACCAGCCAGGCCTCCATGGTGGTCAGGAAATGCCCGGTCTGGTATTGGACAAAGACGATCAGCGGCCAGTGCCACAGATAGAGCGAATATGAAATCAAGCCGATGAAAACCAGCGGCTTCGTTCCCAGCATGGCGCTGACGGGGTTGCGCACCCTGCCGGCCATGATGACCAGCGCTGCGCCGATGCAAGGCAGCAGCGCGGCTGCGCCGGGAAATGGTGTGCGCTCGGAAAATGCGAACACGGCGACGGCGATCATCGTCACCCCGGCCAACCCCATGACGGTGGCGCCGCCCGATGACGGTGCACGCGACAAGCGGGCATATTCCGCCCCATGCACATCGATCAGCGCGATGGCAGCACCGATGCCAAGCTCCCAGAGCCTGGCCGGCATCAGGAAGAAGGCATCGACCGGCTGATGATGAACCCACCAGAGGCTGAGCAGGAACGAGATCGCCAGCACAGCGGCGAGAATGGTCAGGCGCCGGCGCGGATACCATTTCTCAATGACGATGAGCAGGAACGGAAAGACGATATAGAATTGCTCTTCGACTGCCAGCGACCAGGTATGCAGCAGCGGCTTCAGATCGGCCACGGCGTCGAAATAGCCCGCCTCTTTCCAGAACTGCATGTTCGAATAGAACAGCGCGGTCGCAATGGCACTGCGCCCGACCAGCGTGAATTCCGGCGGCATGAAGAGCAGGTAGGCCACGACGACTGTCAGCAGGAGGACCGTAAACAAGGCGGGGAAAATACGCCTGATCCGCCGATCATAGAAACCGACCAGCGAGAAGCGCCCATCGGCGATCTCTTCGGCAATCAACGTGGTAATGAGAAAGCCGGAAATGACGAAGAAGACGTCAACGCCGACAAATCCACCCGGGGCACCGAGATGTGTATGAAAGAAGACCACCGGCAGGATCGCCAGGGCCCTCAGGCCGTCGATATCGGCACGATAGCGATGGCGCGATGCCCCGCGCGCGGATCCGTCGAGGTGTCGGGGATCGGTGATCAAGTCCATCTGTCGCCTATCGTCAAAAACACGCGCGATCAAGCCGCGTCTGCCCCCAGTTGCTGATCGCCGAACGCCTATATGAAGGCCCCGAACAGCGTTTCCCCACCCGTCCGAATGCCTATCGGCTCCAGCCTGGATGTGACGCTATGGCTTATTACGCACTCACGTCCAAAATACAAATGATGGTTTGGGCTTCGGTTAATATGGCGGTGTCCTGGTTAAAGCCGGGCGCGGCCGCGAGACCCCGTGCGGTGCGGCGATACGGCTGCGTCGGGGCAAGTCTGTCAAAAGTTGGCCCGGCGCGACTTTCAGGATTGTCTTCCGTCAGGCATCCGACAGCTTGCCGGGCAGGCCTATCATGCTTGCATCAATTTGTTGCTGATTGGTCCGATCTGCGACGGCACTGCCGGCCAGCGCCCCATTATCGATCAGCACCAGCATAGAGGTCCGATCCGCCTCAGATCACGGCTTGCAGCCATTGACGAAGAGTACCGCACAAGCCTTCGCACGCGCTTCGATTTCAGCATGGCTCGGCACATCGGTCTTGCCGACGAAGACCAGGCGCTGCGGCTCCATCAGCATCATCCCACGCAGCATGCCGGCGGCCAGGGCCGGGTCGTCGAGCTTCAGCCTCCCCTGCTCGACCTGCTGCATCAGCCAGTGCTCGATCACGTTATTGATCTTCTTCACCGCCTGTTTGTAGAAGGCCTCGCCGATCTCCGGGAACCGCCCGCCTTCGGCAATCACCAGCCGGGTAATGGCAATGGTTTCAGGGGCCAGCGTCAGCTTGCCGTAATTGGTCAGGATGCGGCTTAAGGCTTCGACCGGCTCCAGCTCTTCGAGATGGGCCTCGTCGATGGTCAGGATGAAGCCGCCGGCCCGCTCGCCCACCACCATGGCGAAGAGCTCGGCCTTGTTGCCGAGCTGGTAGATCGTCCGGGTCGAGACTCCGGCCCGCTCGGCGATCTTGTCGACGCCGGTATTGGCATACCCGTTGGCCTGGAATTCCGCCGCCGCCGCCTCTGTCACCAGCTTCAGTGTCTCCTCTTCCGACCGGCAAGGCGGCCGGCCCCGGCCCCTCTTGATCACTTTTTTATTTTGTAAAACGACCATTTTCAAAAATCCCTTGACGAAACTGCCCGGTTACACCAATTTTGGAAAACGATGGTTTTACAAATAACGCAAACCACCCCTTTGTCAAGACACTGACATCGAACCTGGCATCATCTGGAGACCGGCCATGAGCAACGAACCTCTCACGATTGAAGTCGATCCGCAGACCCTGAGCACCGAGGCAACCGCGGACGTGACGGCCCCCGTCGCCCCCCGCAAGCCGAAGCGGAAGAAGCTGCTGTTGCTGGGAGTTGGCCTC
>DATMUQ010000256.1:0-6373 GCA_035563795.1 Terriglobales bacterium
GCGGCAAGGAGCGGGTAGCGGCGCTGTTATCGGCGGCGGTCGAGGTCTTTGCTGAAAAGGGCTTCGAGGCCGCGACCATGACCGAGATCGCCGCCAAGGCTGGTGCCTCGATCGGCTCGCTCTATCAGTTCTTTGCGACCAAGGATGTGCTGGCGGCCGCCTTGCACCAGGCCAATGGCGAGGCGCTCTCGCAGATGCTGGAGCAACTGGCTCAGGAGACTGCAGGACAGAATCCCATCGCAGTGGCGGACCGACTGTTTGCCGATTTGAAGAGCTTCCTCGATCAGCATCCGGCCTTCGTGGTGCTGCTCGATCGCCGCGATCCCGACCATGCCGCCAAGGAAGTGCGGCGGGCCAAATTGCGCGGCCAGATTGCCGACCTGCTGCAGCAGACCCGGCCGCCTCTGGCCGCGGCCCGGGCCGAGGCGATGGCAGTCATCATCCTGCATGTGATGAAGGCGGCAATGACCATCACCAATGAGAACGATCTGGTTAACGGTCCGGCGGCATTGGATGAATTACGCGCCATGCTGAAAGGCCATCTGGAAGCCGCAGCAAAGGGCTGATTCCGGCTGAAAATGGCGGCGTTTCCGCCCCACTTTCCTTGACACCGGGTTGAATCCTTCTAAAGTCCCGGTCTTCGCCGGTTTTCCGGCGTTTTTTGCTGAAACAGGATCATTTGAATGCCGACGATTACCCTCCCCGATGGCTCTCAGCGCCAATTCCCGGCCGCCGTTTCCGGCGCCGATCTGGCCGCTTCCATCGGCGCCGGCCTGGCCAAGGCCGCCCTCGCGGTCAAGATTGACGGCAAGGTCAAGGACCTCACCACCATCATCGACCACGACGCCAAGGTGGAGATCGTCACCAAGACCCATGCCGATGCGCTCGACCTGATCCGCCATGACGCCGCCCATGTGATGGCCGAGGCGGTGCAGGAGCTCTATCCCGGCACCCAGATCACTTTCGGCCCGGCGACCGAGACCGGCTATTACTACGACTTCCATCGCGCTGAGCCCTTCACGCCGGAAGACTTCGCCAAGATCGAGAAGCGGATGGCGGAGATCGTCGACCGCAACGAACCGATCACCCGGGAAATCTGGACCCGTGACCAGGCGGTGGCGCATTTCAAGGCGGCGGGCGAAACCTTCAAGGCCGAATGGGTGCAAGCCATTCCCGCCGATGAAGAGATCAGTATCTATCGCCAGGGCAACTGGCTCGATCTCTGCGTCGGTCCGCATCTGCCCTCGACCGGCAAGCTCGGCAAGGCCTTCAAGGTGATGAAGCTCTCCGGCGCCTATTGGCGCGGCGATGCCAATAACCCGCAGCTGCAGCGCATTTACGGCACCGCCTGGGCCGATGAGAAGCAGCTCAAGGAATACCTGACCCAGCTCGAGGAAGCCGAGAAGCGCGATCATCGCCGCCTTGGCCGCGAGATGGATCTCTTCCATCAGCAGGAAGAAGCGGCCGGTGCGGTGTTCTGGCACCCCAAGGGCTGGACCCTCTATCGCACCCTGGAGAATTACATCCGGCGCCGTCTGGATACCGCGCAATATGTCGAGGTGAAGACGCCGCAGCTGATGGATCGCAGCCTCTGGGAGCGTTCCGGCCATTGGGAGAAATTCCGCGAGGCGATGTTCATCGTCCAGGATGACGAGAACCATGTGCTGGCCGTGAAGCCGATGAACTGCCCCGGCCATGTGCAGATCTTCCGCCAGGGCCTGAAGAGCTATCGCGACTTGCCGCTGCGCATGGCGGAGTTCGGTGCCTGCCACCGCAACGAGCCCTCGGGTGCCCTGCACGGCATCATGCGGGTGCGCGCCTTCACCCAGGATGATGCGCATATCTTCTGCACTGAGGATCAGATCGTCACCGAGACCAAGTCCTTCTGCGATTTGTTGCGTTCGGTCTATCGCGATTTCGGCTTCGAGGATGTGCGGGTGAAATTCTCCGACCGGCCGGAAAAGCGCGCCGGTCTGGACAGCACCTGGGATAAGGCGGAGAGCGCGCTCAAGGAAGCGACCACGGCTGCAGGCCTCGACTTCACGCTCAATCCCGGCGAAGGCGCCTTCTACGGCCCGAAGCTGGAATTCGTGCTGCGAGACACCATCGGGCGCGACTGGCAATGCGGTACCCTGCAGGTCGATTTCGTGCTGCCGGAGCGCCTCGATGCCACCTATGTGGGTGAGGACGGCGCCAAGCACCGCCCGGTCATGTTGCACCGCGCCATCTTCGGCTCGCTGGAGCGCTTCATCGGCATCCTGATCGAGCACCACGCCGGCAAGTTCCCGCTCTGGCTGGCGCCATTGCAGGTCACGGTCTGCACCGTGGTCACCGATGTGACTGGCTATGCCGAACAGGTGGTGTCAGCTTTGCGTCAGGCCGGCCTCAAGGTCGAGCTCGACAGCCGCAACGAGAAGATCTCGTACAAGGTACGCGAGCACAGCCTCGCCAAGGTTCCGGTCATCATCGCTGTCGGCAAGCGTGACGAGGAAGCCGGCACGGTGGCGATCCGCCGTCTGGGCTCCAACGACCAGACCAATGCGACCCTGGCCGAGGCCGTGGCGCAGCTGGCGGAAGAGGCGAAATCGCCGATCGACCGGCAATGATCACGCTGTCTTTTTACCGGGACATCCTTAACGGGCATGCCGGCTGCGGCGCATTTGCCGAGCCGGCTATGCACAGGGCGTGAATTGAACAAACCGGCTTTTTAGTGGCATAATGCAGCACGCCACCGATGCTGCGGCCGGCACCTGCCGGCCAATTCAGGTGGTTTCTTTTATGATTGACGTCAACAGAGACAGGAGAGTCTTCCATATCTAGGTTCAACGCACAGGAAAACGCGCCATCCCGTGAACAGGGTCCGCGCGTCAACAATCAGATCAACGTGTCCCAGGTCCGCCTGGTGCTCGAAGATGGCTCGATGCATGGCGTGATCTCCACGCGCGAAGCCATCGGCATGGCACAGGAAGCCGGCCTTGATCTGGTGGAAATCTCGCCCACGGCCTCGCCGCCGGTCTGCAAGATTCTCGATTACGGCAAGTTCAAATATGAGAACCAGAAGCGTAAGAACGAAGCCAAGAAGAAGCAGAAGGTCATCGAGGTCAAGGAAATCAAGATGCGTCCCGGCATCGACGATCATGACTATGACGTCAAGATGCGGGCCATTCATCGCTTCCTCGAAGAAGGCGACAAGGTGAAGGTCACCATGCGCTTCCGTGGCCGCGAAATGGTGCATCAGGAATTGGGCGTGAAGGTGTTGGACAAGGTGAAGGCTGATCTCGACGCCCTTGCCAAGGTCGAATCCCATCCCAAGCTGGAAGGCCGGCAGATGATCATGGTGGTGGCGCCGAAATAACGGCGCCCCGCCTGGCAGTCTTGCCGCCGGCAATGACGTGAACCGGGTAGAGGCCGATGACACAGCAACCGCCGCAACGCGACCTGGTCTCGGCCTCCTCTGCGGTCAATCCCGCCAACCGGGATTCCCAGCGTGAGCTGCAGCAACAACAGGCAACGGGTGAAGACGCCTCGCTGATCGAACTCTCGGCGATGTCGGTTTCAACCACCTTCATCGAAGGCGCGCCGCCGCAGCAGCGCGCCTTTGCTACATGGCAGGAGACGATCTGGCGCCCGCCGGTTGCTGGCGTGCTCAGCGTCATCTTCGCCATCGTCGCTTTCTATCATGTGACCCTGCTGATGGCGCCGCTCGCCATCCTCGCCGGCATTGTGGCGCTGATCCAGAAGCAGAAGAACTGGGCGGCGATCGGCATCATTGCCGGCCTGGTCGCGCTGCTCAGCGATATCAGTTTCTGGGCACTGCTCGGCGTCACCTGGACGGTGCACTGGCTGCTCTGGGGCTGAGCCCGCGCTGTTGGTAGCCCGCCGGTTTAACGTCCCGGATCCTCGCCGTGGAAGAAGCTGATATCGAGCGGCGGCGGTGGCACCTCGGTGCCGGAGAGCATGGTATGCGCCTGGGCGCGATGATGGGTCTGGTGATTGAAGAAATGCAGCACCGCGAGATCCATCGGCAGAGCGAGGTCCTGGCCATTGGCCATGCTCTTATAGCGCAGCTCACTGCCAAGCCATTTATCGCTGGCCTCGTCCATCAGGCGAAGAATGCGGTGATCCTCGACCCGGCGGGCTTCCCAAAGATGATCGAAGAGGGGATGCGGAACTTCATCGAGCCGCTGATGCGGGATCGGTGTGCCTTCGAACCGCGCAAGCCAGCAGCGGTCGCCGACATAGAGGTGGTTGAGCGTGCCGCTGAGCGAGCCGAAGAAGCCGCAGCGCGGCGCCCGAAAATCTTCGGCGGAGAGCTGCCGCACCGCACCGAAAAGACGTGCATTGGCCCAACGGTTGTACCGCGCCAGCCGTCTGAATTGATCCCGCAACGCCAATACGTCCCCCGACAATTCTGACGCCCCAGTCCTTTGGGCCCATCCCCTATCACCGATCCAGGTCGCGCCGTATCTGCGACCCAGATCGTCAGCTTATCCCACTGGGAGCAAGAGCCATCCCGGCCGGACCGACCGGCCATCGCGCCGAAAGTCTAGCTGCGCCAGAACGGCTTTTCATATTCCGATTCAGCGTCACCCCGGGAGAGGCCGATATCCTTCAGCATGCCATCCGGCATCCCGATCAGATTGGCGCGGCCACGATGGCGTTCCTGCCACAGCCAGAATAATTCGAAGCCCTTGGCCACCAGGCTGACCTCCGCCACTGGGCGATTGCCCTTCTGCGCGTTGCCAAAGGACGATGATGAGAAGCTGATCTGACCCATGACACGTCTCCTATCCGCGAGCGACAGCTCCGTTCCGGCGCGATTTCGTGGAATTTCAATGCTTTAAAGAAATTCACAAATTCGCAGATGAGCTGTGCTGATAGATATAAGAATTGGCTTGCTTTCAGCCAAAAACAAACGATCATTCCTCAAAGGATCGGTTAGAAAAACAAACAGGTCATGGTCGCCTACCCACCGCTGAAAGCCGTACGGTATTTCGAGGCCGCTGCCCGCCATTTGAGTTTCTCAAAGGCGGCAGAGGAGCTGAGCGTCACCCACAGCGCCATCAGCCACCAGATCAAGGCCCTGGAGGCCTGGCTTGGCGTGCCGCTGTTTGAGCGCGGCACCCGCCAGGTGGCCCTGACCGATGCCGGCCGGCGCTTCCTGCCGCCGATCCGCTCCGGCCTGCTGCAGATCGCCGAGGCCGCCAAAGAGGTCTCGACCGCCACCCGGGGCGGGCCGATCGTGGTCTCCGTGCTGCCCTCGGTGGCGGCGAAATGGATGGTGCCGAAGCTGCATGATTTCCGCGCCCGCCACCCCGATATCGATGTCCGCATCTCCGCCACCAGCCGGGTGGAGACCATCGGCGATGGCGATATCGACATCGCCATCCGCTTCGGCCGCGGCACCTGGACCGGTGTCACGGCGGAATTGCTGCTCGCCAACGATCTCTTCCCGGTCTGCAGTCCGAAACTGCCGACCGAGGACAAGCCGCTGAAAGAACCGCGCGACCTGCTGCAATATCCGCTGTTGAGCGATTCCGACTGGTCGGGGGCCAATTACGATTTCTGGCGCGACTGGCTGATGGCGGCCGGCATCGAAGATGCCCGCTATCGTCCCGGCCTCACCTTCAATGTCTCCAACCTGCTGATGCAGGCCGCAGTAGACGGGCTCGGCATCGCCATGGGCAATACCATGCTGGCCGGCGAGGACCTGCGCCAGGGCCGTCTCATCCGCCCCTTCGATCTCACCGTCTGGCCGGATAGCGGCTTCTACGTCGTCTATGCCAAGGCGGCTCTGCAGCGGCCGAAGATCAAGGCCTTCCGCGACTGGCTGTTCGACCAGGTCGAAATCGACCGCCAGATGCAGCAAAGCATGTCGAGCGCCGGCCGTCGCTTCACCGGCACGACGGCCTTTGCCTGAGACATCAACACTGCCAGGTTTTAGGGTTGGCTACTTGTTTCCCATCGGCTGCGCCCGTCGGCGGCATAGGTGAGAACGCGGTCTCCAGGTGCATAAAGCATCCACTGGGCCTGATCGCTTTCCCAGCGTTCAACGGTGTCGGTTGGGCAGGGCCAAGTGGAGAGCAAGGCGCCGCCCTCAAAGCGGAAACGCGATGTGCCGCATGCCGGATCGTGATCGACATCGAGCAAGCAGCGCCCCGCCATATCCGTTGCCGCGGCTGCGATAACCTCCGCGGTAGCATCGCTATCCGCGGCTTCATGTTCGCCGATGATCAGGCGCCAGTTACAGCAGTAGATCCAGAGATGCCAGTCTTCCGCAGATGCTGCCGACCCTGCCGGCAGAGACCGTCGGAAATCGAAGGTGAGAAAACTGCCATGCCCCTTTTTCACCTGCAGGATAGGCAGGCCGTGC
>DATMUQ010000257.1:0-5518 GCA_035563795.1 Terriglobales bacterium
CGCCACCCTTTCTGACATGACAGCTACCCTACGCAACAGCGGACATCTCAGGCGCCGCTGCGATCCCCTATCGAAGATTGTGACCGTTCTGTTAAGCTGCGCCGGCGGATCGCGATCCGCTTCCCGCCGCGTCACTTCCGAGGACGTCACATGCTTTCCCGCCGCCGGCTGATCCTGGCCGCCTCTGTGCTGAGTTTGTCTGTCATGACCGGACTCACGATCAATACGCCACCCGCTCTTGCCGCCACCGGCCTTGCCAACACAACCGTGCTGATCGTGCGCCATGCGGAGAAACCCGATGATGGCGCTGGCCTCACACCCTTGGGCGAGAAGCGGGCGGCGGCCTATGCCGGCTATTTCCAGAACCTGACAATCGATGGCCGGAGCTTTCGGCCGCAAACTCTGATCGCCACCGAGGATTCCAAGGAGAGCATGCGGCCGGGCCTGACCTTGAAGCCGCTTGCCGCCGCTCTCGGCCTGCCGCTCGATCAGCGCTTCAAGGACAAGGATTACGCCTCGGTCGTGCAGGCACTGCAGAACGAGGCGCATGGGCAAGTGGTGCTGATCGCCTGGCATCACGGCAAGCTCGACAAGATGCTGGCGGCTTTCGGCGCCGATCCGAAGACGCTGCTGCCCGACGGCAAATGGCCGGAGGATGTCTATGACTGGCTGTTCATCCTGCCTTTCGACGCGCAGGGCCAGCTGATCACCGCACAGGTGAAGCGGGTGACGGAGACGGATCTCGACCAGACTATCGGTGCGACGCCGAGCGGTAAGTGAGACCCTAGGCCCTCCAATGCGCGTTATTGCGTATAGGCTGGGCTATCACACGCCGTATTGAATACGAGATCAGGCGGCATCGCAAAGGTTGCTGCCATGGACCCTCGGATCAAGTCCGAGGGTGACACTGGAGACGTGGTTGGCGCACCGTGACACGAGCAAACACCACGTTAGCGAGAGGCGGCGGTATCAAACACCGCTGTCATTGCCGGGCCCGACCCGGCAATCCATGCCAACAATAGCGCGTTGCGTCACCGACGGACGCTCGGATCAGGGCTGAGCATGACAGGCTATCGTCACCCCGATCTTACATCCGGTATTCCGGCTCTTCCTTGTCGAGGATCGCCTTCACTTCGTCGAGATGGTCGAAGCTGAGCTGCTTGTAATCGTCCCACTGGGTGGCGGTGACCTTGGCGACATTGTCGGCGACGATGCGCAGCTTCTTGCCGGTGGCATAGGCGGTCAGCAATGTGTCGCAGGCGCGTTCGAAGTAATACATGGTGTCGAAGGCTTCGGCGACGGTGGCGCCCACGGTCATGACGCCGTGATTGCCCATCAGCAGGACGGTCTTGTCGCCGAGGCAGCCGGCGAGGCGGTCGCCTTCCTCATCGGACAGCGCCATGCCGCCGAAAGCATCGTCGCTGGCGATGCGCTGGTAGAAGCGCATGGTGTTCTGGTCGATGGGCGGCATGCTGCTGTCTTCGAGGGCGGCAAGCGCCGTCGCATATTTCGGATGCAGATGCATGACGCAGCGCGCTTGCGGCAGCAGCGCATGCAGCCGCCCGTGGATGTACCAGGCGGTGGGATCCGGCGCATCAGGGCGGCTCATGGTGGTGGCGTCGCGGGCATCGAGCAGGATGAGGTCGCTCGCCTTGATGCGGCTGAAATGGCGGCCACGGGGATTCATCAGGAAGCGGCTGCCATCGGCCGAGACGGCGAGGCTGAAATGATTGGCGACCGATTCATGCATGTTCAGCCGCGCGAACCAGCGGAAGGTGGCGGCGAGATCGATGCGCGCCTGCTGCAAGGCGGCGGGGTCGATCAGGGCGCTGCCAAGGCCTGCGGCCGGAGTCCCACTGATCTGCTGTTGAATGGTCATGCCGTTTCTCCCGTTGCGCCGCGGCTCTAGGCGCGGTCGTGTTGCCTTATTGATCCCGATCCTAACCCTTGCCGGGGTCCGGCAGGTCGGCGCTTTTCTCGCGGCGTGCATGCGGCCAGCGGTTGGCTGGCTGACGCCTCTGCAGCATCGCCCCCTCCCTGACCCTCCCCCTTGAGGGGGAGGGGAATGGTAAGAGCGCGATGTCTTTCTTCGCCCTCCCCGAACCGGGGGAGGGGAATGAAGAGAGCGGGGGTGCCATGTCGTCGTCGATGCCGCATTTCAATTGCCCTCCACAGAAACATGGGGAGACACCTACCTGTTTCCCCTCCCCCGAAACGGGGGAGGGTAGGGAGGGGGCATCGCAGCCGCGATGTTTCAGCGGCTCTATCTCTGCGCCCGTTCCCAATCCTTGGCGATCCAGACCGGCGCGGTGTCGGCGGCGAGGGGTGTCTTGCCGCGGATCATGTCGCTGGCTTTTTCGGCGATCATGATGGTGGGCGCATTGGTGTTGCCGCTGACGATCGCCGGCATGATCGAGGCGTCGACCACGCGCAGGCCGTCGAGCCCATGCACCTTCAACTGGTCATCGACCACGGCGAGGCCGTCGCTGGCGCGGCCCATCTTGCAGGTGCCGACGGGATGATAGCAGGTCTCGATCGCCTTCCTGGCCCAGGCATCCAGCTCGTCATCGGATTTGACATTGATGCCGGGGAAAAGTTCGTCGCCGGCGAAAGGCTGCATCGCCTTCTGCGCCAGGATCTCGCGGGTCAAGCGCACACCGGCCCGCATATCGGCACGGTCGCGGGGATCCTTCATATAGTTGAAGCGGATCGCCGGCGGCTCCTTGGCATTGGCGCTACGGGCCTTCACATAGCCGAGGCTGTGCGGGCGCATGAGATCGAGATGCACCTGGAAGGCATGTTCCGGCACGGTATCGACCGAGCCCGGAATGACCGCCAGCGGCATGAAGGTGAGCTGCAAATCGGGATGCTCGACACCGGGCTGGCTGCGGATGAAGGCGCCGGCCTCGAAATGATTGGTCGCGGCATGGCCCTTCTGGTTGATGAACCATTGCAGCCCGGTCAGGTATTTGCGCGGCCCGCGGCTGACCGGGAACAAGGTCACCGGCTGCTTACAGCGATGCTGGATGACGACATCGGGATGGTCGTTGAGATTCTCGCCGACGCCGGCAAGCGCGTGCTTCACCTCGACGCCGATCTCGCGCAGATGATCCGGATTGCCGATGCCGGACAATTGCAGCAGCTGCGGCGAGTTGATGGCACCGCCGGAGAGGATCACCTCGCGATCGGCATAGGCGCGCGCGGTCTGGCCGTTCACCGTGTAATCGATGCCGGTTGCCCGGTTGCCTTCCAGCAGCACGCGCTGGGCCAGCGCCCCGGTGACGATGGTGAGGTCGGGGCGGTCAAGCGCTTGCGAAAGATAGCCGCGCGCCGCACTCCAGCGCTTGCCGTCGCGGGTGGTGCGATCGATCGGGCCGAAGCCTTCCTGGCGATGGCCGTTCACATCTGGCGCCGAGGGATAGCCGGCCTCGATGCCGGCCTGGATGAAGGCCTGGCAGAGCGGCGATTGCGCGATCTTGGGGCTGGTGACGAAGAGGGGGCCGTCGCCACCGTGATATTTGGTAGCACCGTTCTCGTGCTTCTCCGCCCGCTTGAAATAGGGCAGCACATCGGCATAGGACCAGCCGCGATTGCCGGCCTGCGACCACTGATCGTAATCGCGGGCGTGGCCGCGGATATAGACCATGCCGTTGATCGAGGAGGAGCCGCCCAGCACGCGGCCGCGCGGATGCGTGAGCTGCCGGTTGTCGAGGAAGGGCTCGGGATCGGAGACGTAGTTCCAGTTGAACTGCGTGGATGAGAGCAGTTGGCCCATGCCCGAGGGCATGTGGATCTTCCAGCTCTTGTCGCGCGGGCCTGCCTCCAGCAGCAGGACCCGAACCTCTGCGTCCTCCGTCAGGCGGGTGGCCAGCACGCAGCCAGCCGATCCCGCCCCGACGATGATGTAGTCATAATGCGCGGCGTTGTTCATGATCGTGATGAGCTTCTTCGCAAGATGGATGCCTGATCGGCTGCAAGGCCCCCACCCCAACCCTCCCCCGTCTCGGGGGAGGGGAGAGATAGGGCTCCCCCGTCCATTTCGACGACTATCGGCCTAAGCCAACAGGAGACCAAGGGGAGAGATAGAGGCCCTTGCCCGTGCAAGGGGCAATATAGATTGCCCTCCCCCGAGGCGGGGGAGGGTTGGGAGGGGGGCGCTTTCTTCATGAGCGGGTGACCGCTTACTCGGCCGCGGCCTTGGTCGGGTTTGCGCTCTCCGGACGGATCGCCTGGTAGCAGAGCTTGTGGAAGTGGCGCACCAGATGTTCGCTCTGATTGGTGCGGCCTGCATCCACCAGGTAGCGGCCCTGGTCATAGCCGAAGCTGTGCAGGCCCTTCTGGTTGCTGATATTGAGCTGGATGTCTTCCGGGCCGAGCTCCTTGTTCATCCATTCGACGGCGGCCTTGGTGAGGGCCGGGGTCTCGCGGTGATCGGGACCGTAATAACCAAAGCGCAGCAGCGACTTCTCCGCGTCCAGCGGGATCATGATGAAGGTCCCCACCATGTCGGTGAAGGGGAAGCAATAGAGCGTCGTGTTGGGCCAGAGGCCGAGATTGAAGAACCAGTCGGTCTGCCAGGTGGCGCCTTCGAGGGGCACGCCATAGGCCTTCTCCACGCCTGGGGCCGGCGGCGCCATATAGGTCCACCAGGTGTTATGCGGCGTCAGGCGATAGTTCTTATAGTCGATCAGCGAAGCGAGATGTTTGTGCACCGGGCCGGAGAGATCGAAGTGGTAGCCCTCGATCGAGTTCTCCTGGATCACCTTCCAATTGGCCGGGACGACGACATCGACTTCCTCGATCAGCTTCAGCTTGTCGAGATCGGGCAGGAAGCGCCGCATCTCGGCTTCGGCGCTGAGCCCGCCATTGACCGCCGCGCCAAGTTCGGCGACCGAAGCCGCCGCGGGATCCATATTGATGTAGACGAAGCTGCCGTAGATCTCCAGCTTCACCGGCTTCAGGCCATGGCCGGCCTTGTCGAAATCGGCGATGCAGTCGCTATGCGGTGCCGCGCGCAGCGCACCGTCGAAGCCATAGGCCCAGGAATGATAGGGGCAGCGGATGATCGCCGGCAGCTTGCCGCGGCGCCCTTCCAGCAGGCGATTGCCGCGATGCTGGCAGGCATTGTGGAAGGCGCGGATCTCACCGTCGCGGCTGCTGATGACGACGACGCTCTGGTCAAAGATCTCCTGGGTCAGATAGGAGCCCGGCTCCTTGAACTCGTTGACATGGCCGACCATGTGCCAGGCCTTGTAGAAGATGCCATGCTTCTCTTCTTCAAGAATCTTCGGATCGAAGAAGAAGCGCGAGGGCATCGAATAGGTGGTGTCGGGATTGCTGGCTTCATCCCAGCTGGTCTTCTTGGTCGGCAACATCGCGGTCTTCTCCCTCGCGGTCTCGGCGCATGGCCCCACTCTTTCTGTCACCCTCGGGCTTGACCCGAGGGTCCATGGTGGATGCAGGACGCCGTCGTTATCATGGACCACCGGGTCAAGCCCGGTGGTGACAGGTGAGGAGG
>DATMUQ010000258.1:0-4835 GCA_035563795.1 Terriglobales bacterium
TGCCGTAATCGGCCAGCACCGTGACGATGGTATGGCCCGGGCCGAGATCCTTGGCGAGGCGAATGGCGCCGGCGATGTTGATGCCGCTGGAGCCGCCGAGGCACAGGCCCTCTTGCTTGATGAGGTCGAAAATAATCGGCAGCGCCTCGCTGTCGGGGATGCGATAGGCGCGGTCGACCGGCGCATCGACCAGATTGGCGGTGATGCGGCCCTGGCCGATACCCTCGGTGATCGAGGAACCCTCGGCCTTCAATTCGCCGGTGGTGTAATGCGAGAACAAGGCGGCACCCTCGGGATCGGCGAGGCCGATCTGGATCTTCGGATTGCGTTCCTTGAGATACATGCCGACGCCGGCCAAGGTGCCACCGGAACCGACGGCGCAGATGAAACCGTCGACCTTGTGATCGGTCTGTTCCCAGATTTCCGGTCCGGTCGAGCGGTAATGACCCATGCGGTTGGCGACATTGTCGAACTGGTTCGCCCAGATGACGCCGTTCGGATTGCTGTCCTTCAATTCCTCGGCGAGGCGCCCGGAATAGCGGACGTAATTATTGGGGTCCTTGTAGGGGGCTGCAGGGACTTCGCGCAGCTCCGCCCCAGCGAGGCGCAGCATGTCCTTCTTCTCCTGCGACTGGGTCTCAGGAATGACGATCAGCGTCTTATAGCCGCGGCAATTACCGACCAAAGCGAGGCCGATGCCGGTATTGCCGGCGGTGCCCTCGACGATCAACCCGCCGGGACGGATGAGCCCCTTCTCCTCAGCATCGCTGATGATACCGAGCGCCGCGCGGTCCTTGACCGAACCACCGGGATTGAGAAATTCCGCCTTGCCGAGAATGGTGCAGCCGGTCGCCTTCGAGGCTGCCTGCAACTTGATCAGCGGCGTGTTGCCGATCGCATCGATGAAACCGTCGCGGATATTTTTCATGGCTCGTCCGTGAAATAACAGTCGAGGTGTAAAATAGGCTCCGGCGCCCGGGCAATCAAGCCTGCCGGCGACCTCTTTGCGACTCGGGGATTTTAAAAACGGCCGTTTCGTTCATTGCTGCCAGCCCCCCACCCCGACCCTCCCCCTCAAAGGGGGGAGGGAGCTCAGCGCGCGTGTTGTGAACAGTTCGACTACATAAGGGATGCTTTGAAGCGTTCATTGCTGATCGCGATATTCGATGGTGACAGCAGCGCTCCCTCCCCCCTTGCGGGGGAGGGCTGGGGTGGGGGGAATAGCACTCGTTGTCAGCGGGCTATCAACACAACGCTGACCAACTAATCCGCCAGCGGATAAAGTCCCTGCGGCGTGTGGCGATATTTGTAGTGGCGGATATTGGGCGAGGCAGGGCCCGGCGCGTCGATCTCGATGATGGCGCCGGTGATCGGCTTGAAGGCGGCGCGGAAATGGTTCTTGGCCTTGACGCAGAGGAGACCGATCTGCGCGAGGTCGATGCCGTGCAGGGCGAAATAACCGGGATCGTTCGGTGTCTGGCAGCTTTCCGTGAGGATGACCTTGATCCCGGCGACATTGAGCATTGCCGTGCGGCCGAGATTGACCGGGAGATTGGTCTCCATCGGCCCCAGATTGCGGAACTGTCCGTCGGTCAGCTTTTCGACAATCGCCGTGACATCGACCGGTACCCCGAAGTCTTTCGACACGCGGCCGCCGAGTGCCGCATTGATGGTGGCACCTGTGCCAGCCTGCCAGCAGCGCGCCACCAGATCCGGGTCCCAGAAGAAACCGAAGACGGTCGGCACGTTGGGCCTGAGATCGAACAAAGCACGGAACAGTTCCGGCGTATCGCCGATGCCGCCCGAGAGCGGATTGTCGGCGGGGTCGATCACCGCGACCGGCTTGTCGCCACGTGCCTTGATCGCTGCCAGCAAACCGGTACGCGGATCGGGCAGGCTGACATAGAAACGGTCGCGCCGTGCGGCCATCTCGCGCAGTAGATCGTCGACGGCCGCTTGCGCGAGATCGGCATCGAGATCGGCGCAGGCGATGACGCTGGGACCGGCGAAAGGCGAATCGCCATAGGCAAAGCCGCCAAACAGGCTGACATCGATCATGCCAGGCCGCTCGCGCCAGATCTGCGCATGGGCCTGCAACTCAGCCATCGGCCCGTCGGTGGTGCGCATGTTGAAGCTCGGCAGGATCGCCGGCAATTTACCGATCGCCTGTTTCGGCATCAGCTTGCCCGCTGCCTGTGCCGTCACGGCATCGAGCACCAGTCGCGCCGTCGCATCCATGTCGATATGCGGATAGGTCTTGTAGCCGGCGGCGATGTCGGTCAGCGCCAGCATCTCAGGGGCCAGATGCGCATGCAGATCAAAGCTGACGCCGAGCGGCGTATCACCGATCACGTTGCGGATGGCGCGCAGCAGGTCGAGCTCCGGCGTCGGATTGTCTTCGACCACCGTGGCGCCGTGCAGCGAGAGATAGACGGCATCCCATTTGCCGTCCTTCTCGCCATCGATGAGGCCGCCCACGATATCGTCGCGGATGGCGGCGAAGGCTTCTGCCGCGACCAGGCCACCCGGCGGTGCTGCCGTGCAGAGCAGGAAATGACACGCCCAATCGTCATGCGCCTCGGCGAAGGCGACAGCGGCGCCGATCTCCGTCGCCGTGCCGCGATAGAAATCCTTGGCCGCGGCGCCACGCACCCATTCGCGGGCCCGGAAGACCGTAAGATCGGTTGTCGCCGGGGAAAACGAGTTTCCCTCATACCACATGCGGGCGATGGCGAGGCGGCGCTTCATATCCGAGGTCTCAGGCCCATTCGGCGCGCAATTGCGCATGGTTCAGCAGGAACCATTGCAAAGCGAGGATCAGGATGACATTGCCGGTATGGCCGGTGGCGAGGATCTCCGGGATCTTCGCGACATCATGCAGGCTGGCGCGGATATCCTCATGCTCTACGGCGAGGCCATGAACGTCGCCCCGCCAGGCGGAGCTGTCGAATTTCGCCACATAGCTATAGAGCGTCTCTGTGCTCATGCCCGGGCAGAGCAGGTAATGGCAGGCAAGCTTCAGCTCGCCGAGCTCGCAATTCGCCTCCTCGATCGCTTCACGGCGGGCAATTTCTTCGGGGCTCTCATTCTTGTCGTTCAGCCCGGCCACCAGTTCGAGTTGCCAACCGGGCATGCCGGCGAGATGGGCGGGTAGCCGGAACTGCTCAATCAGCAGGATCTTTTCTGCAACCGGATCGTAGGGCAGTACCGCGACGGCATTGGGCCGCTGCACCACCTCGCGCAGCATGGGTCCCACCCAGCCGCCGTTATGGGCGCTGTGCCGCAGATTGTAACGATCGACCTTGAGATAGGAATCGAGGATGCGCTCGCGATGGATGATATCGAGGTCCTTGGTCATGGCAGTCCGTACTCGTTTGATTTCCCAGACCCTAGCAAGCCGACGCATCAGATGCCAGTGACGCCATTGTTATCGCTGACTTGGGTCTCGAGTGTATATCACCCCCCCCACCCTGACCCTCCCCCTCAAGGGGGGAGGGAATGAGTGTACTCTCCGCAGATAGCTTGATTGCATCTCGTCCAGTGAGTGCGGTACCGCGCGGCCAATGACAATCTGAGCGCGATATTGGCAACCACGTCCCCTCCCCCCTTGAGGGGGAGGGTTAGGGTGGGGGGTAAGAGGAACCTCTGCTATCCATAACAGCGCGTCATGCAAGATTTGCGGGCTGCTCGGGCGCTGTACACCGCTTGCTGGTTGCTGTTCCGCCGATATAGAGTGCGGCCCAATCCGCGCCGGACTGGCCGAGGCGCGTTCAGAAACTTTTGCCTGGGAGAGGCGCGATGACCCGCGATCCACGTTACGACATTCTGTTCGAGCCGGTGAAGATCGGCCCGGTGACGGCCCGCAACCGCTTCTATCAGGTGCCGCATTGCAACGGCATGGGCTATCAGAGCCCGCAGGCCCATGCCGCCATGCGCGGCATGAAGGCGGAAGGCGGCTGGGCCGTTGTCTCGACCGAGGAATGCGAGATCCATTGGACCGGCGATGTTGCCCCTTATATCGAGGGACGGTTGTGGGACGATCACGATATTCCCCATAACGCCATGATGTGCGAGGCGGTGCATAAGCATGGTTCGCTGGCCGCCGTGGAGCTCACGCATAACGGCCCTTCGGCTTCGAATCTGCTCAGCCGCGAGACGCTGATGGGGCCGCGCCATGAGATGTCGCGCTATTATCCCTGGCAGGCACGGCGCATGGACGCGAGCGACATCCGCGATTATCGCCGCTGGCACCGCGATGCCTGCATCCGCGCCAAGAAGGCCGGCTTCGATATTGTCTATGTCTATGCCGGCCACGATCTCAGCCTGCCGATGCATTTCCTGCAAAAGCGCCGCAACGACCGCACGGACGAATACGGCGGCTCGCTGGAAAACCGCGTGCGCCTGTTCCGCGAAGTGATCGAGGATGCCAAGGATGCTGTTGGCGATAGCTGCGGTGTTGCCGTGCGCTTCGCCGTCGATGAATTGATGGGGCCGGACGGCATCACCGCCGGCAGCGAGGGGCATGACGTCGTCGCCATGCTGGCGGAACTCCCGGATCTCTGGGACGTCAATCTCGCCGACTGGAAAAATGATTCCGTTACCTCGCGCTTCGCCGATGAGGGCTATCAGGAAGAGCATATCCGCTTTGTGAAGAAGCTGACCACCAAGCCGGTGGTTGGGGTGGGGCGCTATACCTCCGCCGACCATATGGTGAAGCTCATCAAGTCCGGCGTCATGGACATGATCGGTGCCGCACGCCCGTCGATCGCCGATCCCTTCCTGCCGAAGAAGATCGAGGAAGGGCGCATCGAGGACATCCGCGAATGCATCGGCTG
>DATMUQ010000259.1:0-4040 GCA_035563795.1 Terriglobales bacterium
CGCTGGGTGAGAACCCGCCGGTCGTGAACGTGAGCTCGCGCTATGGCGCCATGCATGTCAACGAACAGCGCATTATCGGCTTCAACAATATCGAACTCATTTCCGACCGACCGCTGGAAATCAACCTGCAGGAAATCAAGAAGGTGAAGCGCGACTGGCCGGACCGGGCCATGGTGGTCTCGCTCATGGTGCCCTGCGAGGAAGAGAGCTGGAAGCGCATCCTGCCGCTGGTCGAAGAGACCGGCGCCGATGGCATCGAGCTCAATTTCGGCTGCCCGCATGGCATGTCAGAGCGCGGCATGGGCTCGGCGGTAGGCCAGGTGCCGGAATATGTCGAAATGGTCGCCCGCTGGTGCAAGCAATATACCCGCATGCCGGTGATCGTGAAGCTGACCCCCAATATCACCGATATCCGCGGTCCGGCCCGTGCTGCGAAGCGTGGCGGCGCCGATGCCGTCTCGCTCATCAATACCATCAACTCGATCTGCGCCGTCGATCTCGACCTGATGGCGCCAACCCCGGTGGTGGACGGCAAGGGCACCCACGGCGGCTATTGCGGCCCCGCGGTGAAGCCGATTGCCATGAACATGGTGGCGGAGATCGCCCGCGATCCGGAAACCGCCGGCCTGCCGATCTCGGCCATTGGCGGCATCAGCAACTGGCGCGACGCCGCCGAGTTCATGTCGCTGAGCGCCGGCACCGCCCAGGTCTGCACCGCGGCCATGCATCACGGCTTCAAGATTGTCGATGACATGGTGACCGGCCTCAAGAACTGGATGGACCAG
The DNA here is from genome assembly GCA_035563795.1 of Terriglobales bacterium. Classification (GTDB taxonomy): domain Bacteria; phylum Pseudomonadota; class Alphaproteobacteria; order Dongiales; family Dongiaceae; genus Dongia_B. The sequence continues at coordinate 786 of DATMUQ010000259.1, forward strand.
AAGGGCTACGCCACGATCGAGGACTTCCGCGGCCGCGCCATTCCCAATGTCACGGACTGGAAGTATCTCAACATCAATTACAAATCGATCGCCCAGATCGACCAGGACAAATGCATCAAATGCGGCCTCTGCCATATCGCCTGCGAGGATACCTCGCATCAGTCGATCGCGGCCCTTAGGGTCGATGGCAAGCGCCGGTATGAGGTGATCGAGGAGGAATGCGTCGGCTGCAACCTCTGCCAGCATGTCTGCCCGGTGCCCGACTGCATCACCATGATCTCGGTCGATACCGGCAAGCCTTACCTCAACTGGACGCAGGATCCGCGCAATCCGATGGCGAAGGCGGCGGAATAAAACTCCGCCGGCCTAGCGTTGATGCGTGAAGTCGTTCAACACGCGGCGCATCATGGCCCGCGCATCAGCGGTCAGATGCGGGCCGAGATTGGGCCTGCCGAGGAACTCTGCCCAGGATATCAGTTCGACGAGCAGCGTCATCTGGTGCCAGTCCGGCGGCAAATTTCCGCCGGACTCCCGGTAGCCAGTCGCGACCGCGTCGGCTGCATCGCTATTGGCGCCGAGCGGCGGGCGCAGCAGGTTGCCAAAATCGAAGAACGGGCTGCCGCTGAAGGCGAATTCCCAATCGACAACGGCCGCCACGCGCCAGCCCCGATCGTCCTCACGCATGAGGATATTGGAGCCGCCGAAATCGCCATGGGTGAGGGATGGGGGCTCGCACCAGGTATCGAGGAGCCCGCCTTCGCGCCTGGCAAAATCGAGCACACGGTCGGCCAGGGTACCCCCTAGCCGATCCCGGCCACGCGTACCGACACCGAGCTGTTCTGCCAAATAATCGAGCAGGCCGGCGCTGCCGACCGAAATCGGCGTCACGACATTGAGATCGTTATCGAGAAATCCCGCGGCGGCAAAGCGCATCGCATGTATATGCGCGAGCACGCCGCCGACGTTGTGCATCATCTGCTGCAGCGCCGCTCGTTCCAGTTTTTCTTCCAGCACGGTTTCGAGGCGCTCGCCCTCGATCCAGTCCATGATCGCGTAAGGGTAGGGCAGCAGGTCGCCGGCGGGGGTGGTGTATTGGATATGCGGCACCGGGACATCGGGCGCGAGGCGTGCCAGCAGCGCCCATTCCTTCGCCGCCTGGGCCGGATCACGGACATAGATTCTGAGCAGGACGGGTGCCGGATGATCGGCAAAGGTCAGGCGGATATTGGTGTTGGAGAGGCCACCCGAGATGAGCTGATGGTGCAGCAGCGAGCGGTCCGGAAAGGCAGGCGCGACCAGTGCCGCGACCTCAGCCCGGGTCAGTTCAAGCGTCGCCGATTGCCGCTCCCATGTCTGGCGCATCCCGCCGACGCATCCGCTGGTGAAACCCGGGCATCCAAGATCGAGCAACCCGAGGATAGCCGATACGAGCGCCGTTAGGGTAGCGCAGCGCCGCCAGCCGAGATCCGGTGAAAAAGGCCGCTTTGGCGAGCTCTGCTGCCACCGTTTACATTGACCATTTGGTCAAAGCTCACCTAAGATCGTGAAAATTTATCGGCTGCCGCGAGTCCGGCGGGCCGGGATAAAAGGGCCAGAGAACAGGTCCTGATATGGGAGGAATGAAGAAGATGGCAGCCACCAATCTGCGCATCAATGCTGATCGTTTGTGGGACAGCTTGATGGAAATGGCGAAGATCGGAGCGACGGAGAAGGGTGGCGTCTGCCGCCTCGCTTTGACCGATCTCGACAAGCAGGCCCGCGACCTCTTCGTCAAGTGGTGCAAGGAGGCCGGCTGCACCATCAAGATCGACAAGATGGGCAATGTTTTTGCCCGGCGCCCCGGCAAGGATGACAGCCTGGATCCGGTAATGACCGGCAGCCATATCGACTCCCAGCCGACCGGCGGCAAGTTCGACGGCGTCTATGGCGTGCTGGCAGGGCTCGAAGTGATCCGCAGCCTCAACGACTACAAATATGAAACCTCCCGGCCGATCGAGGTCGCAATCTGGACCAATGAGGAAGGCTCGCGCTTTGCCCCAGCCATGGTCGCTTCCGGCGTCTTTGCCGGCGTCTTCGACCTCGATTACGGCCTCAGCCGTGCCGATGTCGACGGCAAGACCATGGGCGAGGAACTGAAGCGCATCGGCTATGCCGGCGACGAGCCGGTCGGCGGCCGCAAGATCCATGCTTTCTTCGAGACCCATATCGAACAGGGCCCGATCCTTGAGCATGAGAAGAAGACCATCGGCGTGGTCCAGGGCGCTCAAGGTCAGCGCTGGTTCGAAGTCGTCATGACCGGGCAGGAAGCCCATGCCGGCCCGACTCCGATGAAGGTCCGCAAGGACGCCATGGTAGGCGCAGCCCATGTGATCAGCGCCGTCAACCGCATCGGCCACGACAATCAGCCCTTTGCCTGCGCCACCGTCGGCATGGTCCAATGCAGCCCGAATTCGCGCAACACCATTCCCGGCAAGGTCTTCTTCACCATCGATCTGCGTCATCCCGACGACAAGATCCTCAGCAAGATGGCCGCCGAAGCCAAGGCAGCCGCCGAGGAAGCGGTGAAGAAGAATGGCCTTGAGATGGATTTCAAGGAGATCTGGTATTCGCCGCCGGTGAAGTTCAACACCGATTGTGTCGCCGCGGTGAAGCAGGGGGCGGAAGCGCTCGGCTTCGATGCCATGCCGATCATCTCCGGCGCCGGCCATGATGCCTGCTATATGAGCCGGGTGGCGCCGACCGCCATGGTCTTCATCCCCTGCGAGGACGGCATCAGCCATAACGAGATCGAGAACGCCACCAAGGGCGATTGCGCCGCCGGCGTCGACGTGCTGCTGCGCGCCATGGTCGAGCGTGCCAATGCCGTCTGACGGCAGCCGGACGACACATGAAACCGGTGGGCTGGCCGTCAAGGAACGGCCAGCCCCATCGCTGTCCGGGCCAGCTTCCCCCCAGCCGCATGCTGCCCCGGCAACTTCGCTTGGCAATCAGGTAGAAACCGGACTAACTATAGGGGAACAGGGGAACCCGGTTGCGTCACCGACCGCCGGCAGGACCATTGCTGATAAGACTGGGGAGCATTTGGTGGCCGGGGCCAATACGATTATCGATATCCGCAATCTTGGGCTGACCTTCCAAACGGCGGATGCGCCGGTTTATGCCCTCTCCGACATCAACCTGCAGATCGAGGCGGGCGAATTCGTCTCCTTTATCGGCCCCTCCGGTTGCGGCAAGACGACGCTGATGCGAATCATC
>DATMUQ010000260.1:0-5593 GCA_035563795.1 Terriglobales bacterium
GAAAATGACGACGGCGCCAAGTGCCGGCATCCCCTGCCGCACCAATTCCTCCGGCCCCGAGAAGAGACCGGCATTGATCAGGATACCCGCCGTCTCAACGCTCATCAGCCGCGTCAGGCACATGATCAGCATGAGGATCAAGGCGGCGAGATTGAGGGCAATGCTGTGGCTAAACGAATGTGTGCGGATGCTGACCAGGGTGATGCCACAGCGGGCGCATTTGGCCCGCATGCCTGGCTGCAGCGCCGGGACGGCCTGATGCTGCCCGCAGCCGCCGCATTCGCGGATTTGCGGTCGGGCGGAAAGCCGTTCCTGTGCCGTTGCCGTCATCGTCCTGCGGAAGCGTCCTGGATCACCGGCGCCAGCTGGTCAGCGAGCTGACCGAGTGCGGTGCTGATCGCGGCGACTTCGCCACGGACATCGGGCGTCGAGGGTCGGACACTGAGATGGAAGGCGTGCAGGCTTGCCTTGTCCGTGTTTTTGGCAACGACATTAGCCTGGGCATTCAATAGCAGGTTGCCGCTGGCATCGAGATCCAGCCGCGAAATATTCAGCTCAACAGTGACGTCGGCGGTCGCCGTCACGGCGTCGTTCTCACTCAACACCACGCTGTTCGGCAGGCGCTGGCCCAGTCCCTCGACCAGGACGCGGTTGAGCATGGTTGGCAGCGATTCACCCCACCAATCGTTTTGCGCGACATCGAGCTGGTAGTTCTCCGAAGAGCGGACGATCTGCTGCCGGTCGAGATAACGGGCGAGGCCGATCTGTTGCAGCACCACGACCGTCTGCTTCTGGCTGGTGGCCGGCGCGGCGCCAGTGCTCTGGGTCGCAGTACCGCTCGATACCGAGGCCAGAGTGTAGAGCTTCGGTGTGGGCGAGGTGCATCCGGCGATCAGGAAGAGAGAGGCGGTTAGCATACAAGCCGGAAGGCCGAAAGATCTGGTCATGGTGATACTCCGCCGGGGCGTCCCTTGATCAGGGCCTCCGGATGCTGGGTGAGAACATCGGCAAGGTTCTGGAAGGATCGTACCGCCTCGTTCATCTGCACGACCAGGCGCTCGAGATCACGATTGAACTTGGTGTCGTCGCCATAACCGGTATTGAGCGACATGAACAGGTGGTCGACATCCGTCAGTGTCTTCTGCAGGCTCGCGGTGACCTCCGGCAGCTGCTTCAGGGCCGGGCCGGTTGAGCTGTTCAATTGCCGGGTGAACTCGCTGGCCGTCGCGGCGGTACTGGCGAGATCGTTCAGCATCTGGCGTATCTGTGGGGCACTCGTCAGATTGTTGACCGAGGCCAGGATGTCGTTCGCATTCTTGCCGATCTGGTCAAAGGGAATGCTGTTCAGTTTGGTCAGCAACGTGGCCGCGGAGGCTTGCAGCCCGGAAATGCTGCCAGTATCGGTGGTCGGCAGAACCACGTTGGTGCCTTCCATCTGCACCGGCATGACTGGGGCGTTTGGCTCGAATTCCAGCGCGACCACCTGCTGACCGGTAATCAGGCTCGCGGTTTGCAGCGAGGCGCGCAGGCCCTTCTTGATCAACGCGTCTGCCGCTTCGGCTTCAGTATTGAACACCGCCTTGCTGCCGACCCCGAGGATGCGTTCCGGTTCGACTTCGTAATGGACAGGCACGGAGATGGTGTCCGTGGCGGGATCAAAGTGCAGCCGGACATCAGTGACATGGCCGATGGTGAGGCCGTGCATGGTCACTTCCGAGCCAGGTCCGATGCCCCTGGCTGAGCCGGCGAAGTAAGAGACCAGCTGGATCTTGCGGTTATAGGAGGCATTATCGGCGGCATCGCGGTCAGCGAAGAGCGGGAAGATGTGGTTTTCCTCGCTGGTGCTAAGCTGCTCGTTGCCGGGTGGATTTTCAAAGGCGATGCCGCCCAGTAACATGGCGCGCAGCGATTCGACCTGGACGTCGACACCGGCGCCGCCGAGTTTCAGCGAGAAACCCGACGCGTTCCAGAAGCGGGTCTGGTCATTGACATAGCTGTCATAGGGTTCGCGCACGAAGACGCGGATGCTCACACTTTCCGCCATATGGGCGATGTCCCATCCCAACACTTCGCCGACATCGAGATCGCGGAAGAAGACCGGTGACCCGACCGAGATCGAGCCGAGACGCGGTGCCTTGATCAGGAAGGTGCGGCCCGGTACATGGGCTTGCTGAACGGGCGGATCTTCCAGGCCCTTGAAATCACGCCGCGCCGGACCTGCATTCTCTGGCGGCAGCATGGAAATGTAGGAACCAGACAGAAGTGTATCGAGGCCTGACAGGCTGCCGGCGAAGAGCCGTGGCTTGACCACCCAGAACACGGTTTTATCCGTCAGCAGCGGCTCGGCCTGCCGAGTGGTCGCGATCGTCACGATCACGCGCGAATTGTCCGGCGTCAGCGTGAAGCTTTTGACGCTACCGAAGACGATGTCCTTGAATCGCAGCTGGGACTGGCCGGCTTGAAGACCCTCGGCGCTGTCGAAAGAGATGGTGATCGTCGGGCCTTCCTTGGAAAGCGTATCCCAGGCCAGCCAGGCGCCGATGCCGATGGCGACGATGGGAACAAGCCAGATGATCGGAAAGCGTCTTCCCTTGCGGATCGGCGCGACTGGCAGCGGTGGTGCTTCGCCTGTGTCACTCAATGGCATCCCCTCCATGCGCTGAGCGATTCCGACCTGGCATTCCAGCGGAAATGCTATTTGGCCCGAGATGAGGTTTCGCCGTCAATGACCTTGCCGCGGCTGGAAATGCCGGCTTCTTGGCATCCACGATCTCCTGCCCGGAGCTTTGCGCCGAAAATCGCCCGCACAGCTACACTCCGAGGTGCGTTTTCCCTGCTTTTGCCGACAAAATGTGCGGTCGGTTCGGACTGGCCTAAGTCGTCTCACAGCTGTTGCCAAGTGCACCCCGTTTCGGATGGCCTCATTCACTTTCACTGGGCCATCTCTGCAGTGCAGCAGCGGTCTACCAGCGGGCGGTAAATCCGATGATCGGGCCCCGGTAGACCATGTTCCACTTGAAGGCATTGTTGCCGGAGCCGCTTTCGTAATCCTGGCCCATGGCGCGATATCCCGCCCAGGCCTCGCCGATCGCACTGCCGAGGGTAAAATGATAGCCCAGCAAGGCCTGCGTGTTCCAGGCGAAGTCCGAGCCAACGCCAAAACCGCCGATATCGCCCCGCATGATGAAATCGACTTTCTCTGTCAGGCGGAGCAAAAGGCGCCCGCCAATGAAGGGGTCGACCCAGTCGCGACGACCGTTGAAGTGGCGCTTGAAGGACTGGCCCTGTGCATTCAGCGAGGCGTCGGCATCGAGGTCGAGCGAGGTATAGCGGGCACCGCCCAAGGCATCGATGGTAATGGTACCACCGCCGAATTGCGCCGAAGGCGACCATAGAGGGGAATCTTCGATCACGCGGTAGAAGCCGCCAATTTCACCAAAGCCGATTTTCTGCGCCACATCCCCATCTGCGACGTCATTGTGATATGAGGATTTTAGGACGATATAGGTGCCGTCAAGGAACAGGCCGAACCTGTCATACTGGGCTTCGGCATGCGCTTCCAGGCCCAGCAACGTGTCTGAATTCTGCAGCGAATCGATGAAGCTGGTACTGACATTGGCCGCATGACCGCGGGTACCGGCCTTGCCATAGAGGCCGAAGGCCCAGGCATATTGCTGCAGCGAGAAATGCCAGCCGGAAGAGGTTGTCACGGTTTTGGCATCGCCGGTCATGTCATCTGCCCTTACCGGCGGAGCAATCAGCCCGAACAGCATCACCCCGACGGCGATCCCGCGCGGCGAGCAGCGGAAAGAAAATTTTTCCGACAATTTTCTTCGCATTCCCTGACGCTCCCCTCGTCGCAATCTACGAAAACGCGGCCGGACTGTTACTGTCATATGCCGGCCGCGTGACAGGGAACTCAGTCGCTGGTCTTGCCGATGGTCAGTTTCTGCATTGCCGTATCAACGGCCTTTTTCATGCTAAGCGTGTCCGCGTTCTGGCGTGGCGGGAATTCATTGATGCTCTGCAAATGTGCCTGCAGGAATGGACCGGCCGCGGTCGGTGCCCACAGCTTCTGGGCAAAGAACTTGCGGCCGATATAGCCCCATTCAGGCGATTCCGGATCCATTTTCTCCATCGGATCCATCAGCAGATTGAAGATATAGGGGACGCTCGGATAGTCCTTGGTATCGAACCACAGCCCGTTCTTCTTGACGCCGAAGGCCAGTTTCCAATGATCGACACGGATCGCCATCAGATCCGTTTCGTCATAATAGAAATATTCCCGGCGTCCCGATTTCTCGGTCTTACCGCTCCACAAATCGAGATTGTTATAGCCGTCGAGATGAACCTTGTACGTTACCTCGCCCAGTTTCGCACCGGTCAGCATCTGCTGCTTGACATCGGGTAGGCCGGCCGCTGCAGCAAGCGTCACATAGAGATCTTCGTGGCTCTGCATCGCATTGCAGACGGTGCCGGGTGGAACTGTGCCGGGCCACCGCAACATGCAGGGAACACGAACGCCACCTTCCCAAGTGGTTCCCTTTTCGCCGCGGAACGGTGAATAGCCGCCATCGGGCCAGAACAACAATTCGAAGCCATTATCCGTGGTGTAGACGACGATAGTGTTGTCAGTCACGCCAAGCTGATCGAGCTTGGCGAGCAGCATGCCGACATGTTCGTCATGCTCCAGCATCTTGGCGCGCGCCACGTCTTCTTCGGCTCGCCCTTCGTCAACAGCCATCTGAACGTATTTCTGTTGCGGATGGGACCAGATATGAATGGCGGTTGAATTGAACCAGACGAAGAATGGCTTGTCGCCTTTGCCGTTCTTGTCGAGCCACTTCAGTGTTTCATCGAGTACCTCCTTGTCGAAGGTTTCCATGCGCTTGCGGGTCAATGGCCCGGTATCCTCGATGCGTTGCTTGCCAACACGGCCGAATTTCTCGTCCGTCGTCGCGTCGTCGGTTTCCGTTGCCCAGGCGTGGAGCGCTCCACGCGGCCCGAATTTCGCTTTGTAATCCGGGCTTTTCTGACCGGGATAATCGAGCTCCTCAGGTTCTTCCTCCGCGTTCAGATGATAGAGGTTGCCGAACCATTCATCGAAGCCATGGACTGTGGGCAGGAATTCATTGCGGTCGCCAAGATGATTCTTGCCGAATTGTGCCGTGGTATAGCCGACCGACTTCAGGACTTCGGCCAAAGTCGGGTCTTCTTTCTGGATGCCAAGTTTCGAGCCGGGAATACCGATGGTCGTCATGCCCGTGCGGATCGGCATCTGGCCCGTGATGAAGGCGGCGCGGCCGGCCGTGCAACTGGGCTGGCCATAATGATCAGTAAAGAGAATGCCCTCCTTGGCAATGCGGTCGATATTGGGCGTCTTTCCCATCAGGCCGAGGGAATAGGCACCAAGATTCCAGTAGCCGATATCATCGCCAAAAATGACGAGAATATTCGGTTTCTTTTTGTCTTGGGCCTGTGCGGATCTGGTATGGGCAAAGACGCCGATCGTCGTGGCCGCGGCGAGCGAGGTGCCGCCAAAAAGTATCATGCGTCGGCTGAGGCCGCCGGACCTTCCGTCTTCTTCAAGAAT
>DATMUQ010000261.1:0-4408 GCA_035563795.1 Terriglobales bacterium
CGGCAACGACGAACAGGATCAGGAACAGAATGCCGCCTGCCAGAATGCCGCCGGTCAGTGGATGGGCGAAGCCGGTCTGGCCCGCGGCGATCAGGCCATAGGTCATGCCGCCGAGGCCGCAGGTCGCCAGCAGGATGCCGATCCAATCCAGCGGACGTTGCCGGGCGGAGCGGCTTTCCGGCACCCGGGCGAAGACGATGGCAAGCGAGATTGCCGCTAGCGGCAGATTGATCAGGAACACCCAGCGCCAGGAAAAGGTATCGATCAGCCAGCCGCCGAGGGCAGGGGCGATGGCGGCGCCGATGCCGGTCGCCGCCGACCACAGGACGATGGCGCGTCCCTGCCGCTCGGGCGGAAAGCTGGCGGAGAGAATGGCGAGGCTGCCGGGCATCATCAAGGCGGCACCGATTCCCTGGGTGGCGCGGGCCATGATCAGCGTCAGGGGATCGGGGGCAAGGCCGCAGGTGGCAGAGGCCAAGGCGAACAACACGATGCCGATGCCGAAGACTCGGCGCCGTCCATAGAGATCGCCGATCGATCCCCCCGTCAGGATCAGGGCCGAGAGAAACAGCGTATAGGCCTCGACCACCCATTGTGCCTGGGCGAAGGAGGCATTGAGGCTGTGCTGCAGGACCGGCAAGGCGACATTGACGATGGTCATGTCGATGAAAGCCATGCCGGAGGCGATGATGGTGGCGGCGAGAACCCACTTCTCCTGGCTGCGGCTGATGCGGGCGGTGGCTGGCTTGGCCGCCATGTCGTGACTGCTGGTCATGTAATCCGGTGAGCTTGCGGCTGGCGACAGGCCTTGGTCGAGGAAACAGATGCTGCCGCGTCGCGTCGCGGCCGGGAAGCGGATGGTGCGTGATGACGGGCAGAGGCGCAAGAGCGCTGCGCAACCGCCGCCATCGACGATGTCATCATCAAGCCCGGAAGTGAGGTTTGCCATGCGCGACCATCGTCGGTGTTTGACGTTTTTTGTCCGCGCGCCGGTTCGCTTTCATGGCCGAGACGTTGAGGAGATGCATCCCTGTTCGCCGGAATATCAGCTTATTCGCTGTATACAGCTTGACCGAAGCGCAGGGCGATTGCAAGGGGTCCGATTGAGGTGGGTAGATGAGCCTGTTGTCGAATCAGATGGCGGCCGGGCCGAGGCGGCGGAGGATAGGGACGCGCATTACCTCAGCGCGCGCACTGTTCCGGCCGGACCACGCGCCAGCATAAAGGCGGCGTATAGAATAGGTGCCGGGCACATGCCGATCGTGGCCTGGGTTGACGATGACCACTGATGATGACCGGGCTGCGACATTTCTGGTTTGATGCACCGGTTTGTGGCCTGCGTCATGGCGAATCAGCGCGAAAGACGCCATGCTATCGGGGCGGCCATGATTTTGACATCTTTAGCGTGTAGAAGATCATTCCGGCCGGTTTATACGGGTCGGGCAGGAAGGCGCGAAATGGCGTGGCGGGGAAGTTGGGGTTGGCTGGCGGCACTCACTCTGTTGCTGTCGGCCTGGGGGCATGCGCCGGCATCGGCCGCTGGCCCGAGTTTCGATTGCACCGCCGCCCAAGCGCCGATTGAAAGGCTTATCTGCAGCGATAGCGGCCTCTCGCAAGCCGATTTCGATATGACGCAGGCCTATAAGACCCTGCGCCAGACGCTCGACGCCAAGGGTCGCGCCGATCTCCTGCAAGCGCAACGGCGCTGGCTGCAATCCCGCTTCACCGATTGCAAGATTCCCGTATCAGGCGAAATTCCTGCTCCCAACGTGGGCGGCCTCGCGACCTGTCTCAATGGCCTTTATGCCGCGCGCATCAAGGCCTTGGGTGAGGCGCAGGCAGCGAATAAGAACGCCGCCAATAATGGCAGCACGACCAATAAAGCACCGGCTGCCGCGCAACCAGCGACGAGCCAGGCAACGACGGGCCAGACGGCGGCAAATACGGCGCCGGCCGCGCAGCCTCAATCGTCATCGACGGGTGCAACTTCAGCGGCGGCTGAAACGGCGACGGCGGCGCGTCTCGACCAGACGGTCTTCACCGCGACCGGGCGGCAGGAAACATTGCTGACAGTCGGCCAGTTCGGCCGCTATGCCCTGACCACCCATAGTGGCCAGGGGACGGCGCTGCAATTGATCGATCGCATGGCCGGGCCGGGCGATCAGTTCGGCGTGCCGGGATCCAGCGACGGGCGGATCGACACCTTCCTCGATCACGGCGTCTATAAAGTGGTGCTGCAAGCCAGCGACAAGGGCAGCGGCGAGGCGGAACTCGACGTCCATTCCTTTGCCGAGCTGAACGGCCCGACGGTTCCGCTGCTCACCGAGCTGAAGCTGGTGCAGGGCGATCTCGATGATTTCCAGCAGCGTTCCTACTGGCTCGACATCACCGAGCGGCGCACTGTCGCCATCGAGGCGGCCGGCCGCAATCTTGCCGATCTGCGGCTGTGGCGCGATGGCAACTGGCTGGTCGATGCCACACCGCAAGCTGTCGACAGCGAGCCGGAGCCCGGCAAGCCGCTTAATGTCCGCCGTCTGGTGACGGTGCTGGAGCCGGGTCTCTATCTGCTCTCGGCTTATGGCGGACCGGCTGCCGCCTGGGCCAAGACCTCGGACGCCCATCCTTTCTATCTGCGCATGGGCATTCCCAGCATCAGCGAGGGCGGCCGCCAGGAGCATATCGCCAGCCCCTTCGGCATCGACCGCTATCTGATACCGGCCTCGGCCAATTACTTCCGGCTGGAATTGCCGGAGGCCGAGGCCGCCGCCCTCTCGGTCGCGGATTACAGCGAGAGCAATCCCTTTGTCGAGGGCGATCGCGAGGTCATCACCAAGAAATCCGTGCCGCCGGTTGCCGAGATCGAGAACGAGAGCAAAACCACCGGGCTGAAGCTGGTCACCATCAACCGTGAAGCCGGCAAGCCTTATCTGCTGCAGCATTTCAAATCAGTCGAACGCTATTACTTCAAAGAGACCGGCAATTACTGGCTGAGCACGCTGCATTCCGGCTACGGTGACGACAGCATCGACGCGACACCGGTGCTGACCGAACAATTCCCCAACCAGCCCGAGACCATCTTCCAGGCGCAGGCGCCGGAACTGAATGCCCAGGCGCGCTGGACCCGGCGCTTCAATCTGCTGGACACCGCCACGGCCTATTTCCACGTGACCCAGGCCGGCACCTATATGATCGAGGCGGCGAGTACGGCGCCCACCCAGGGCAATGCGCAGGGGCAGGGTAACACCGCGGCGCCTCAAGGGACCGCCACGCCGCCAGCCAATGGGAGCGCCCCCGCTAATGCAACACCTGCAAATGTTGGCGCGACTGCCGAATATCGCTTCGAGCCGATGATCGAGGTGGCTGCCAATTATCAGGCGCCGGATTTCCAGCCGGCCGGCCAGGGATGGCAATTGGAGCCCGGCTATTACGTGCTCACCATGCGCCCGAAGAACAACGGCAAGGGCATCCTGACTGTGACCGTGCGGGGGACGGCAGCGCAGCCGGGCGGCCCGGATGATGCCAGCCAGGCCAAGGTGACGAGCGCCACCTGGCCCAGCGTGGCGCTGAACGATGGCGCCGATTACACGCTCTATCTCAACAGCCAGCCGGGCGTTGAAGCCGGCGTAGTGCTGCGCAGCCTGCCGATCGATCTTGCTGAAGATCTGCCGGTCAATCTCCCCCGTGGCCACAGTGTCGATGTGCCGGTCCGGGCCACGGCGGGTGATACGGTGACAGCGATTGGCGAAGACGGGCAGCCATCCGCTTTCGCGGTCGATCATGGCAGCGCGGTGACGGCCTGGACGGTGATCGATGGTGACCATGTCGTCACCCTGGAGAACAAGGGCGACAAGCCGGCCTTCGTGACATTGCGTGAGACGCCAGCGGCCCTGGCGCCGGAAACGCCCTTGCCGCCGATCAGTGCAGATCGTCTGGCGGCGATTCCGATCTTCCCGGCTTTGAGTGCCGATGCGCCGGCTTATTTCGATATTGCCAAGGATGAAAAGAAGACCTTCGCGCTGTCGATCAAACAGCCCGGACTCTATCGCCTGGAATCTGCCGGTCTGTTGCAGACCGAAGGTGCCATCCGCACCCGCATCATCCTGGCGCTCGATCGCCAGTCGAATAACGGCACCGGGCGCAATTTCCTCATCCAGCAATATCTGGGCGAGGGCGACTACCAGCTGACCTTGAATGCCCAGGGCCAGACCCGTGGCCATATGGGTGTCGGGCTGACGCCGACGGTGCTGGATGACGGCGGCCAGCTGTCGGCAGATCTGCCGGCACGGCACAGCCTGCAGGCCGGGCATGGCCTGCGCTATAGCTTCACCATCCCGGCGGAGGGGCACTATCATCTGCGCGCTCTCGGCCTCAACCACAGCTTCACCATGCGGCTCGAAGATGCCGATGG
>DATMUQ010000262.1:0-2298 GCA_035563795.1 Terriglobales bacterium
CGGGCCGGCAGCAGATCCGGCTGGCGATAGAAATCGCGCCGACCGCTCGGCCAGCCGACCCCGTGGATCATCACCAGCGGAAACAAACCGGCCTCTGATCGTCGCGCAGCGATCAGGCGCAGCTCATGGAAGACCGTGTAATGGTTGCGATCGCCGTCGATGATATAGGCATCGGCGCCCGCCAATTCCGGCAGGACATCAAGGCTGTTGCCGGTATAGAGGCGGCTGGCGCGCTCCAGGAACAGCATCTGCTGCCGGCGGCTCGGCGCCGGGTCGATGGCCGCATGGCTGATGCCGCTATCGCCACACCAATCGGCCAATTCCTGAGCGAAGTCATCGCCGCCGAGGCCAATTTGCACGATGCTCTCGGCCTGTGCTGCCGCCGCGAGCGCCATCGGCAGGCCGGCGAATTCCGAAAGCGAGGCCCGATGGAGGTCAACCATGATCAGGCTGCTCCCTTCACCACATTCACCGCCATGTCGGTCACCGGCGGCAAAGGCAGGATGGTGACAGTGAGAATGGTGACCGGCGCAACCGTATCCTCGGGTGGCGTGATCAGCAGATGAGCCTCGCCGCCGAGGGCGGTGAACTGACGGCCATCGAGGCGGCAGTGCAAGGCCTTCAGATGCGTATCATCGAGCATATCGATCGCCACACTCGCCAGGGCCGCCGTCGAAGTCTCGCCGCGCTGGATGCAGATATTGCGCACGAGGCCACGCTGCAGGAAACTTGCCAGCGGCACGGCAACCACACCGCCGAGATGGCGCGGCAAGAGCGGCACACGCAGGCGCAATTCGCCATTGCCGGCCACCATGCAACTGATCTGGCCCGGACTGGTGACGCCGTTCTTGACGATCTGCGCCGGGAAGTCGGCAATCTTCTGATCCGCCAGCAGGACGCTGGCGGAGATGCCAAAGGCCGACATGCCATAAGCGCAGGCATCGAGCGCCGACAGGGCCGCCATCGATCCGCCAAGCCACATGGGCGGGGCCTCTGCCTTCATGGCACCCGGATATCCCATGCTTGCCCGGTGCTTCTCGACATAGTCACCGTCGATCATGTCATAAAGCAGATAGGTGCCAAGATTGACATCGTGCTTCATGGCGCCATAGGTCTGCTGCTCGCCGAGCGTTGGGAAGGCCAGCAGGCGCAAAAGCAGGAGGCTGCTCCAATCGCGCATGATCTGCGAGTCACTGGCGAGATCAATCTTCAGCATGCGCGCCGCCGCATCAAATAGGCCGGCGAAGCGGAGGGCCGCGGCCCGAACCTCGCGGCAGAATTCCCGCTGTTCCGGAGAGCGGATTTCCGCCTCATGCTGCACCAGGCCGTCTTCGTAAGAGCGCACAGAACCGTTCGGCGCCGAGAATATCTGCTCGATCACGGCGACATTGCGCATCAGGAAGAGCTTGGTCGCCGGTGTCACCACCGTGCTGTCCATATAGCCCGCCACAGAATCGCCTTCGGGCAGATCGACGAAGCGATCGTCGATGGTCGCCAGATAAACGCCATGCAGGCGTTGCGTCAGGCCTTCCTGCTCGAAAATCCGGCGCAGCGACCGTTGGATCGTGCCGGTATAGCCAAGATCCACCAGCACAAGATCGGTATAGCTATCGAAATCCGGCACGGCGCGATGCAGATGAGCGAGGAGCTGATCGCGCATGATCCGCGACAATCGCGCGATATCTTCGCCATCGAGCAATTGTGGCAGGTCGGCAGCAAAGGTCTTGCCATCGACAATGCCACCGGGGATCTTGGCAAAGTAGCGGCGCACCGAGGGCAAGTCGGCCCGCAAGAAGGCCTGCACCGACGGCTCGTTCAAGGAGATGCAAGCTTCGAAGACGTCGACCAGCGGGCCGGAATCCTGCAGATTGGCCGTCAAGGCCACGCGGCGGTTGATTTCGACGTAGTGAGCCGGCTGCGGCTGGGTTGCGCGCCACAGCTCGAAAGGCAGATGGCCGTCACGGCCGAGAAACAGGATCGCCGCCTTGCCGCCTTTCGCCGTAATCCTGTCGACACGCTGCTGCAGGAAATACTGGAAGCCGGCGAGAACCGGTCCGAAGATTGCTGCACCTTCCCGGTAAACTGCGGGCTTGACGGCGAGCTGGGACAGGGCCGTACGGCGCAGCAGATGGAAGCCGCCATCCAGGCGATAGCTGAAATCCGGCAGCTTCGCTTGCATCAGCTGGGCGGCAAATTCCTCGCGTTGCAGCAGCTGCACAATCTCTTCCTGCGGCTGCGGGTAATATACCGCTGAGATCCCGAAGGCGCGGGCACCGAGAATATCAGCGACCGCATTGT
>DATMUQ010000263.1:0-2606 GCA_035563795.1 Terriglobales bacterium
CGCCGGCTATGTCGGCTGGGATTACTGGACGGTCGGCCAGTATATGGTCTCGACCGATGACGCCTATGTCCAGGCCGACAACACCATCGTCGCCCCCAAGGTCTCCGGCTATCTCGACAACGTGCTGGTTAACGACAACCAGACGGTCAAGGCCGGCCAGGTTCTCGCCCATATCGACGACCGCGACTTCCGCGCCGCCCTCGACCAGAGCAAGGCTGATGTGATCGCCGCGCAGGCGGCCGTCGCCGGCAAGGAAGCCTCCCTCGCCACCCAGCAATCGGTGATCGATGCCGCCCGCGCCACCTTGCAGGTCGACAACGCCAACCTGACCTTCGCCCAGCAGGATGACGAGCGCTACAAGCAGCTCGCCACCACCGGCTTCGGCAGCACCCAGAACGCCCAGCGCGCCGGCTCGCGCCATGCCGAGATGCGCGCGACCCTCGCCCGCGACACCGCCTCCCTCGCCACTGCTGTCAGCCAGGTCGAAATCCTGAAGGCGCAGCTCGCCGAGGCCAAGGGCACGCTAGAACATGACCAGGCCGCCGAACATCAGGCCGAGCTCAACCTCTCTTATACGACCATCGTCGCCGCCGTTGACGGCGTGGTCGGCAACCGCACTTTGCGCGTCGGCCAGTATGTCCAGGCCGGCACCCAGCTGATGGCCGTGGTACCGACCCAGGCCGCTTACATCGTCGCCAACTTCAAGGAGACCCAGCTGACCGATGTGCAGCCGGGCCAGCCGGTCGAGGTCGAGATCGACATGTTCCCCGGCAAGAAGGCGCGCGGTCATGTCGACAGCATGGCGCCGGCCAGCGGCCAGGAATTCTCGCTGCTGCCGCCGGATAACGCCACCGGCAACTTCACCAAGATCGTGCAGCGCATCCCGGTGAAGATCGTGCTCGATGCCGACAGCCCGCTGGCCGGCGACCTGCGCCCCGGTATGTCGGTCAATCCGACCATCAATACCAAGGTTGCGCCGGCCGGGCAGTCCGTCAGCAAGGTAGCGGCAGCCAACACGACCCACGAAGGCTAAGCTCAAGCGGTCTTATCCGGCAGCCTGACCGGGAGGAAACCATCATGACAACCAAGAGCCTGACCAGCGCCATCCCCGCTCCCCTGTCCGCCCCGAACAACCGGGCCTCGGCAGCGACCTGGATCGCCGTGGCGGCCGGCATGATCGGCGCCTTCATGGCGATCCTCAACATCCAAATCACCAATGCCTCGCTGCTCGATATCGAAGGCGGCATCGGCACCGGCGTCGATAACGGTGCCTGGGTCTCCACCGCCTATCTGATCGGCGAGATCGTCGTCATTCCGCTGACCGATTTCCTCAGCCGCGTCTTCGGCTTCCGCCGCTTCATCATCGGCAGCACTTTCTTCTTCGCCGTTTTCTCGATGGCCTGCGCCGGTGCCCATGATCTCGGCACCATGATCGTCATGCGCGGCATCCAGGGCTTTGCCGGCGGCGTGCTGATCCCGATGGCCGTGACCATGGTGGTCACCCGGCTACCGAAGCCGCAGCAGCCGCTGGGTTTTGCCATGTTCGCCCTCTCGGTCACCTTCGCCCCGGCGATCGGCCCGACCATCGGCGGCTATCTCACCGAGAATTACGGCTGGCAGACCATCTTCTTCGTCAATACCCCGCCCAGCATCCTGATGATCGTGGCACTGTTCTTCACGCTCGAGAAGGAACCGATGCGCCTTGGTCTGCTGCGTGAAGGCGACTGGCTCGGCATCATCGCCATGACGATCGGCCTCTCCAGCTTCCAGACCATGTTGGAGGAAGGCAACAAGGACGACTGGTTCGGCTCGCCCTTCATCGTCAAGCTCGCCGTCACCGCTGCAATCTTCCTCTCGGCCTTCGTCTGGATCGAGCTCAAGGTCAAGAACCCGCTGGTCAATCTGCGCCTGCTACTGAACCGCAATTTCGGCATCGGCACTTTGGCCAACGTCCTCGTCGGTTTTGCCCTCTTTGGCACCGTCTATCTGCTGCCGCAATATCTGGCGCAGGTGCAGCGCTACAATTCCGAGCAGATCGGCAATGTGCTGGCCTGGACCGGCCTGCCGCAGATCATCCTGATCCCGCTGGTGCCCCGCCTGATGAAGACCGTCGACATCCGCTATCTCGCGGTCTTCGGCATCGCCCTCTTCTCGGCCAGCTGTTTCATGAACATATATCTGTCGCTCGACGTCTCCGGCGACCAGTTCCTCGCGCCGAATATCGTCCGCGCGGTTGGGCAGGCTTTGATCATCACCCCGCTCACCTCGATCGCGCTCGCCGCCATCGCGCCCAAGGATGCCAGCAACGCGTCGGGCCTGTTCAACATGCTGCGCAATCTCGGCGGCGCCATCGGCACTGCCAGCCTGCAGACCATCATCACCAAGCGCGAGCAGTATCATTCCAACATCATCGGCCAGGCGGTCACCGAATTCAGCGATGCGACCCGCCAGCGTTTGGCTGAGCTGACCGACTATTTCCTGAAGCAGGGTGCCGATAAGGCCTTTGCCCAGCACGAGGCGGTGGTCGAGATCGGCAAGATCGTCAAGCGCCAGGCCTTGATCATGGGCTTTGCCGATACCTTCGCCGTGATCGGCGTGATGCTGGC
>DATMUQ010000264.1:0-8508 GCA_035563795.1 Terriglobales bacterium
TTCCGAGCCGACCAGGCGTTCGAGCAGGGCGCTGTCCTTGCTGTAACCGGTATGCGGCAGTGGCTCGGCGGGTGGGGGGACGCGTGTCGGTGTGGCCAGCCGGATCGCCTTGCATCCGCGGCTGCGCGCGTGGTGTTCCAGCGTCAGGAACAGGCTGCGCGACAATGTGCCGCTATCGCCAAGGTCGAAAACGATGAAGGGATCAACGTCGAAGATGCGCCCATGTTGCGGCATCTCGCTGACATGGCCGATACAGATTCCCATGAAGTAGCCGCGCAGATTCTCAACGCCGAATATGACCGGCCCGTCCTCTTCGGCATCGCTGCAGGACATGGCGATGAACTTGCGCCATTGCTCGCGCGTGAGTGCTGGATAGGCTTGCTGTACCAGCGCAAAAGCAAAAGCAGCCTGTTCCGGCTTCAGGCGATGCGCCATGTGCAACAGGGCGGGTGCGTCAGAATGTGGCATCTGTGCCTTTCGCCAATAAGCAGAAGAGGTTAGATCGCATGCTGCATGGAATGGCCTGTCACGGCCATGACTTAGATCAAGAAGCGGCTTGACGCTTGCGCACATGCAGCACGAAACTCTCGCCGATCGGGTGAGCATGAGCAGGTAGCATCATGGTGGTCGTTCCTTCCAACCAACAGACGGCGGATATCTGGGGCCGGCCCTGCGGGACCTGCGAGATTCGGTCGTTCAGCGTCTGCAGCTGTCTCTCGCCGACCGAACTGGAGAAGTTGCGCACGGCACTGACCACCTCGCATTTCGCCGCAGGTGAATCGCTGATTCACGAAGGCGAGCCGGCAGCGGCACTCTTCAATATCGTCAAGGGAACAGTGAAGCTCTACAAGCTGCTGTCCGACGGACGGCGGCAGATCACCGGCTTTCTGGTACCGGGCGATTTCCTCGGCATCGCCCTCAACAAGACCTATGCCTATTCGGCGGAAGCCATCGAGGACGTGCAGGTCTGCCGCTTCGATCGCGCGCGCTTCAGCGCCTTGCTCGGCGACCTGCCGAAATTAGAGCACCGCCTGCTGGAAGCTGCTTGCACGGAATTGGCGGCGGCGCAGGATCAGATGCTGCTATTGGGCCGGAGGACGGCGCTGGAGCGGGTTGCGAGCTTCCTGCTGCAATGGCACCAGCGCTTCGCTGCCCATGGCAAGGGCGAGAAGATCGTGTTGCCGATGTCGCGCAGCGATATCGCCGACTATCTCGGCCTCACCATCGAGACTGTGAGCCGCAGCCTTACGGCTTTGCGTCGCTCCAAGGTGATCGATCTGGTCAGCCGCTCGGAGCTCGTCATCCATAACCCGCATAAACTGGCGGCGATGACGGATCACGATACGGCGGCCTGATCCGGCTCTATTCGACAAGATAAAAAAAGATTGCGTTCTAGGCGGCGGGCGGTGAATCCGGCTGACGGTCGGGATGCGCGGCCGTAAAGGCTGGCAGCTCAGCACAGGCCTGATCGATGGCGATGAGGCGCGGGAAGGCGGTCAGCTCGATATTGAAACGCCGCGCATTGTAGATCTGCGGTACCAGGCAGGCATCGGCGAGCCCGACCGTATCGCCGCAGCAATAGCGCCCGGCATAGCCATGGCCTGTGATCAGCCTCTCGAGCGCGGTGAATCCTTCCAATATCCAATGCCGGTACCAGGCGAGCTTCTGCTCCTCGCTGACACCGATCTCCTTCGTCAGGTAGGCGAGAACCCGGAGATTATCGATGGGATGTATGTCGCAGGCGATCGCCGCCACCAGGCTGCGGACATAAGCGCGCTGCAGGGGCGCCCGCGGCAAGAGCGCCGGTTCGGGCCAGACCTCGTCGATATATTCGCAGATGGCGGTGGATTGAGTGAGGATCGCCTCGTCATGCTTGAGGCTGGGGACGAGGCCTTGCGGGTTGATCGCCAGATAGTTGGCGGCGTGTTGCTCGCCGCCATTGCGCACCAGATGGATCGCAACCTGGTCGTAAGCGAGGTCCTTCAGGTCCAGGACGATGCGGACGCGATAGGCGGCGGAAGAGCGGAAATAGCTGTAGAGCGTCAATCCGCTCATCGCGTCAACCTGCGCTGGCGCTTTGCGCCACCGTCTGCTCGATGGCACCGAACAGCGAATGACCATCCTTGCCGGCCATCTCGATGCGCACAGTGTCGCCGAAGGCCATGAAGGCGGTCTCGGCCGAGCCGGTGGAGATGGTTTCCACCATGCGCTGTTCGGCGATGCAGGCATAGACGCGGCCGCCGGTGGCGATGGGCTTGCCGGGGCCGCCCTGGGCATCGCGGTTGGAGATGGTGCCGGAACCGATGATCGAGCCGGCGCAAAGATCGCGGCTCTTGGCGGCATGGGCGATCAGCTGGCCGAAATGGAAGGTCATATCCTCGGCCGCGCGCAATTTGCCGAACGGCTTGTCATTGAGGAAGGTCTTCATCTCGAGATCGATCTTGCCCTTCTGCCAGGCAGCACCCAATTCGTCGAGGGTCACGGCGACGGGCGAGAAGGCGGAAGACGGCTTCGACTGGAAGAAGCCGAAACCCTTGGCCAATTCGACGGGGATGAGGTTGCGCAATGAGACGTCATTGACCAGCATCACCAGCGCGATTTTCTCCAGCGCTGCTTCCGGCGTGGTGCCCATCGGTACATCGGTGGTGATGACGGCGATCTCGGCCTCGAAATCGATGCCCCAACTGGCATCGGGGAGGGTGATCGGTGCACGCGGTGCAAGGAAACAATCGGAGCCGCCCTGATACATCAGGGGATCGATCCAGAAGCTTTCCGGCAGGCTGGCGCCGCGGGACCGGCGTACCAGGTCGACGTGATTGACGTAAGCGGAACCGTCGGCCCATTGATAGGCTCGCGGCAAAGGCGAAAGGCAATCATGTTCATGAAAGCGATCGCCCGGCACAGAACCATGTTCCAGGCTCTCGGCCAAGGCGGCGAGGCGCGGTGCTGCTTGTTCCCAGTTGTCGAGCGCGCCCTGTAAGGTCGAGGCCACTTCACGCGCATCGGTGCAATGGCCGAGATCGCGGCTGACGACAACCAGGCGACCGTCTCTGCTGCCATCTTTCAGGCTGGCTAATTTCATGCTGACTCCCCGCTGACCCGGTTATTTGGGGTCGAATTGTTTTTTCAGGTCCCGCCAGCAATCGATGTAGTCATCCTGGCGGGTTTCATGTCCGGCAGCATAGCGCGTTACACGTTGCGCCAATCGCGTCTCGAACATGAAAGCCAGCGTGCCAGCAAGTTTGACCGGTGACAAGGTTGCATTGCTGGCCTTGTCGAAAGCCTCGGCATCCGGACCATGCGGCATCATCATGTTGTGGAGGCTCATACCGCCGGGTGTGAAGCCGTTGGGTTTCGCGTCATAGGTGCCGTAGATCAGCCCCATGAATTCCGACATGACGTTGCGGTGGAACCAGGGCGGCCGGAAGGTATCCTCCGCCACCGCCCAGCGTTCGGGGAAGATGACGAAATCAGCATTGGCGGTGCCGGGCAGGCCGGAGGCGGAGGTGAGCACGGTGAAGATCGACGGATCCGGATGGTCGGTCAGCACCGCATTCATCGGCGAGAAGCGCCGCAGGTCGTATTTGTAGGGCGCGTGATTGCCGTGCCAGGCGACAACGTCGAGCGGCGAATGGTCGAGGCTGCAGCGCTGCAGTCCGCCGCCGAATTTGACGATCAGCTCACTGGGTGCGTCGCAATCCTCATAGGCTGCGACCGGCATCAGGAAGTCGCGCTCATTGGCGAGGCCATTGGCGCCGATCGGCCCGCGTTCCGGCAGCTGGAAGGAGAGGCCGTAATTCTCGCAGATATAGGCGCGTGCCGGTCCCTGCGGCAGTTCCACCCGGATGATCACGCCGCGGGGGATGACGCAGATCTCGCCGGGTTCGATCTCGATCACGCCGAATTCGGTACAGAAGCGCAACGTACCCAGCTGTGCAACGACCAGCATCTCACCATCGGCATTCTGGAAGTAGCTGTCTGCCATCGACCGGTTGGCGAGCAATAAATGCACCGCAATGCCGCTTTGCTGGGCGACATCGCCGGTGGTGGTGATGGTGTGAAGCCCGCTGACGAAGGTCAGGTTGTCGCGCGGGATGGCGATCGGATTCCAGCGCAAGGCGCCGATCGGCAGCTCGCTCGGCTCGCTATCCGGCGCGGAGCGCAGATAACCGCTGGCGATTGGCGCGAAGCGGCCGACATGCTTGACGCTGGGGCGCAGGCGATAGAGCCAGGAACGCCGATTGCTGCCGCGCGGGGCGGTGAAGGCGGAACCGGAAATCTGCTCGGCATAGAGACCATGGGCCACGCGCTGCGGCGAATTGCGGCCGACCGGCAAAGTGCCTGCCAGGGCCTCGGTCTCGACGTGATTGCCAAAGCCGGACAGATAGGCAAGCGCCATCACTCTCTACTCCCCGCTGATCCGCGTCTTTCTTGAAGATTTATTCTGCGGCATGCGGTGATTGTAGCACACCCCGGCGGATCTGATCTTCCTCGATGGATTCGAACAAAGCGCGGAAATTCCCCTCGCCAAAGCCTTCATCGCCCTTGCGCTGGATGAATTCGAAGAAGATGGGTCCGAGGACGGTGCCGGAGAAGATCTGCAGTAGCAGGCGATTGCGGCCGTCTTCCAGGCTCTCGCCGTCGATCAGGATGCCGCAGGATTTCATCCGTTCCAGCGGCTCGCCATGATGCGGCAGGCGGGTGCCGATCTTTTCGTAATAGGTGGCCGGCGGCGCGGGCATGAAAGGCAGGCCGGTCGCCCGCAATCCTTCCACCGTGCCATAGATGTCATCGCAACCACAGGCAATGTGCTGGATGCCTTCGCCCTTATATTCGCGCAGATATTCCTCGATCTGGCTCTTATCATCGACCGATTCATTGATCGGGATGCGGATCTTGCCGCAGGGGCTGGTGAGGGCGCGCGAAACGAGGCCGGTCAGCTTGCCTTCGATGTTGAAGTAGCGAATCTGCCGGAAATTGAAGAGCTCATTGTAGAACTTGTACCAGACATCCATGCGGCCGCGATGGACGTTATGGGTCAAGTGGTCGAGATAATAGAGGCCGGTGCCAACCGGGCGCGTCGGCGCACCCGGGATCGGGGTAAAATCAGCGAGCCAGGCCGCCTTGTCTTGCGCCATGAAATAAAGGATCGAACCGCCGATGCCTTCGATCGCCGGGGCATCGACCGCCAGCACGCCATGCTGCTGCGGTGCCGGCTTGGCGCCAAGCTTCAATGCGCGCTCATAGGCGAAAGCAGGGTCGACCATATGCCAGCCCATGCCGACGGCGCAGGGGCCATGCTGCTCGATGAAATGCGCGGCGAAGGAATTGGGCTCGGCATTGGCGAGGTAGCAGATATCGCCCTGGCGCCACAGCGTCACGTTGCGGGTCTTGTGCCGCGCCACCGCCGTGAAACCCATGCGGGACATCAGATCGGCGAGCTCAACCGGATCCGGATGGGCGAATTCAACGAAGGCAAAGCCATCGGTGCCGGCCGGATTGGCTACATCGATCGTTGCGGCGGCGGCATCGTGCGGAAACGGACCCATGAGCAGACTCCTGGAAAAGAGGCGAGATTGCTCAACAGGTTAGCGGATTCGCTCCGCACGGTGCGTGCGGAATGGGTGTGATTTTTGACTTTAATGCAAGATTTGTGCGTGATATCGTATTTTTATGCAAAATATATCCGATATCGACCCGTTCGACCTGAAATTGCTTGCAGCCTTGCAGGGCAATGCGGCGGCTACCAATAGCGACCTTTCCGAACATGTCGGGCTGTCGCCCTCGCAGATCTCGCGCCGTCGCCAGGCCCTGGAACAGGCCGGCCTGATCCAGGGCTATCACGCCGTCCTCGATCGCGAGAAGCTCGGGCTCTCCATCCTGGTCCTCATCCATGTCAGCATGGCGAGCCATTCGCCAGACAATGCCTCGAGCTTGCGTAAGCTCGTCATGGAACGGCCTGAGATTCTCGAGGCCTATGCGCTAACCGGCGATGCCGATTACGTCATCAAGGTGGTGGTCGCCAGCCTCAAGGATCTCGCCCATCTGGTGAACGAAGTGTTGCTGCCGCATGAGGCGATCGCCCGCGTGCGCTCCGAGGTCGTGCTCGACACCTTGAAGCAGGTGGTGGCATTGCCGCTGACGGCGGGAAAGCGCGCCGACCGCTGAGCGTCAGGCTTCCAGCGGAATGCCGGTCTTCTCCTTGATCACCGAAAAGACGATGCTGGAATGGGACTCGCGCACCCCCGGCATGCGCAGCAGGGTCTTGGTGGCGAAGTCGCTCAAGGCATCGAGATCGCTGGTCATCACGTGCAGCAGGAAATCGGTGTCGCCGGTCATCGCATAGCAGGCGACCACTTCCGGCCGCCGCAGGATCGTCTCCTCGAACCGCGCCACCGTCGCTTCGGCATGATCGCTCAAACGCACTTCGATGAAGGCCTGCAAGGGACAGCCGGCGCGCTTGGGGTCGAGATCGGCGCGATAGCCGCGGATGATACCGTCAGCCTCCAGCCGCTTCAGCCGCCTGAGGCAAGGCGTCACCGATAAGCCGACCAGTTCCGCCAACTGGACGACCGAGGTCCGGCCATCCGCCTGCAAAGCGCGGAGCATCTTGCGGTCAATTTCGTCTAGATCTGGAATTAGTTTTTTCATCTACTTAATGTGAAATTAAGAGTAATTAATTCTCGAAAAATATCATAAGAGAGCCAATTTAGCAAAAATAACTCTACCACGCGGCGCATACTGACTTTCTGTGAAAGTGAGGTGCCGCATGATCCCGTCCGTCCCGTCTTCCGTCGCCAATCCTGCCGCGCTCGATCCCACGCTCGGGTTGCGTGGCGATTACAGCCGGATGGATGCGAATTGGGTGACGGCGCAGAACTGGGACGACTACACGGCGGCCGAACATGATCTGTGGCGCCAGCTTTATGCCCGCCAGGTGGTGGTGGCGCGCAAATACGCGGCCAACGCCTTCCTCACCGGCCTCAAGACCTTGCAGATGCCGGAAGACCGCATCCCGCACTTTGAAGAGGCGAGCGAGAAACTGCATGCCTTGACCGGCTGGACTATCGTCGCGGTGCCGGGCCTCATTCCCGAAGACGCTTTCTTTCTGCATCTCGCCAAGCGGCAGTTCCCGGTCACGGTCTGGCTGCGGCGCCCGGATGAGATCGATTATCTGGTCGAGCCGGATGTGTTTCATGATTTCTTCGGCCATGTGCCGTTGCTGAGCCAGCCGGTCTTTGCCGATTACCTGCAGGAATATGGGCGCAAGGGCATTGAGGCTATCGAGCTTGGCACCACCAAGATGCTGACGCGGCTCTTCTGGTACATGGTGGAATTCGGGCTGATCCGCGGTGTCGACGGCATCAAGGCCTATGGTGCCGGTATGCTGTCTTCGGCAACGGAGACGGCCTTTAGCGTGGCAAGTAAGGAACCGCATCGGATCAAGTTCGATCTGATGCGTATCATGCACACGGATTACCGCATCGACAGTTTCCAGCAGAGCTATTTCGTCATCGACGATTTCCAGGAATTATTCGCCGCCATGCAGCAGCCCTTTGCGCCGGTCTATGATCTGGTGAAGCCGCTGCCCCTGATCCCCGCCAATAGCCTCCTCGATACCGATACGGTGCTGCAGGTTGGCACGCAATCGGGTCAACAACATTGATGTGACCCTCGACGGCATTTGCCTGAGCGGATCATTCATCCGCGCATGCAGGATGATTGACGCGGCGGCCGCTCGCGTGCTCCCTTTCTCTTGAAGCAACGACGCCTCAGGCGGCTATTCACCGCCGGAGCAATGAGAGGAGATCGCGCATGCGCATCATCGTTACGGGGGCGGGTGGCGCCCTGGGCAGCGTCGTTGCGGACTATCTTGAGAAATCCGGTGCGCAAGTTGCCCGCATTGTGCGCGGCGGCGATCAGGCTGCGTCCGGACGGTTTCCCTGCGCTGATCTTGCGGATCCGGCCCTGACCGGTGCGGCCTTCAAAGCGGCGATCGCATGGCTGGGGGGGATAGATGGGTTGGTGAATGTTGCCGGCGGCTTCAAATGGGAGAAGATCGAGGGCAGTAGTCCCGCGACCTGGCAACATCTCTTCACCTCGAATGTGCAGACGGCACTTGTCTGCTCGATGGCGGTTCTCCCCGAGTTGAAGGCCGGTGGCAGTATCGTCAATATCGGCGCTGCCGCTGCGGCCAACGCGGGTACCGGCATGGGCGCCTATGCGACGGCGAAGTCGGGTGTGGCACGCTTGACGGAAAGTCTTGCCGCCGAGGTGAAGGCGCGCGGCATCCGCGTCAATGCCGTCCTGCCGCAAACCATCGACACGCCGCAAAATCGCCAGGACATGCTCAAGGCCGATCACAGCCAATGGACCAGTCCGCAGGCCATCGCCGAGGTCATTCATTTCCTGCTGTCGACTGGTTCCCGCGCGATCACCGGCGCCCTCATCCCGGTGACCAACGGCGCCTAGAGTTGCGGCAATCGATCAATGCGTCCACTGAGACGG
>DATMUQ010000265.1:0-3141 GCA_035563795.1 Terriglobales bacterium
GCCGGTGCATCAGGAGAGGTGAAGGTGAGTCGACAAAGGTGTTTGGCCGCGATGACTGGCAGCCTATTGGCCGAACAGGCTGAGGCGCAGCAGCAGCATGGCCTCGTATTTGCTGGAGACATCGACCGGCTCGCCCAGACGTCGCCAGTCACGCGCCACCAAGGTCCGAAGCATTGCCCGCTGCGTATGGAGAACGAAAGCCGCGGCTCTCAACTTGGCGGATGAGTAGTCATTGAGGGCAGCATGGGCCGCAACATAATGCCGGTCGGCGCGGAGGGCGAGTTCCCGGCAGATGGCCGGCAAGACGGGATCGGCCAGGACGGCGCTCGGCAAGGTCGCATAGATGCCGTTTGCTCGCAGCAATTCACGCGGTAGATAGAGCCGTTGATGAACCGCATCGTCAGCCAGCCCGAGCAGAATATCCGTGAGCGCCAGTGCCCGACCGAGTTCTGCCGCGATGCGCTTCGCCGCCTGTGCGGATGTGCCAGCGATATTGAGCGCCAGATGTGCAACGGCGACCGAGCCGCGCTGCATCCAGAAATCGAGCTCTGCATCGTGGGGGGCACGCATGTCTCCATGCACCTCCATCGCGGTACCTTCGATAATGGCGAGAAAGTCCTCGCATCTCAGATGATGCCGGTCGATCGGCGCCACGAGAGCCTGGCTGATCGGGCGCCGAGGGTCGCCGGCAAAGAGACGGGCCATTTCAGCGCGCCAGTTGGAGAGAGCAGCCTGCTTCCAGGCCGATGTCGTCTGCGCATCGGCGATCGCGGCGATTTCGCGGCAGAAAGCCTGAACCGCTGCCAGGGATTCCCATTCGTGGGTCGAGAGAAACCGGGTCGGGCGAAAGAACGGGCTGTCTGCCCGCCGCGCATGCTGGCTGAGGGTTGGGAGATCGGTCAATACCCGACCAGCGGCTTCATCGCCATGGGGATCTCTGCCGAGGGGATCTCGATCATGCAACGTCTCGGTAAAAAGCTGAGGAATGAGGATCATCATGCTCTCCGTGATCGGGGAGAAAGTTGGAAGCGCACCGGCCAGATGCGCCTGCCAGCTCGCTTGCCCTGTCGACAGTCAGACATTCGGCTGCCGGACAGCGAGCCAGCCAGATGAGTCTGTCGGCCGCAAATTGCCGGAGTGTTGCGGCAACGCGGAATCAGGTTACCGCTGTAATCGGACCCAACCCGTTCTTCCGCGATACCGGTCTGTCCTCACGCGCCAGCGCAGGGTTGCTGACAGCTGTCATTGGCTGCACGCCGATTTTCGGCCGATAGCGGGCCACACCTGATCTTTCTTTCCGTGATGGCCGATGTATTCTGGCGGCTCCTTCAGGACAGCAAGCGACGGCGCATGACACAATCCGGCCCCATTCAGGAACGCGACCAGCAGATCGGGCTGGCACTGCAAGCCTTGCGCACCGGCAGCACCGGGCAAGCGGAGGCCCTGATCGTCACACTCCTGTCCCGCCTGCCGAACGATCCGGCCGCGCACCAAGTTGCTGCGGTGATCGCTCTGGGCAAAGGCGATATCGCAGCAGCTGCGAAGCATGCGATCACCAGCCTGGAAGCTCGGCCGCAGCATGCGCCAACACTGCTCATCGCCGGCAGGGCAGCCCGGCTCGGCGGTGATCTTGCCGCGGCGGACCGGTTCTTTTCCGAAGCACTGGCCATCGAACCGCAGCGATCCGAGGCTGCCTTCATGACCTGCGTCGTTCGGCTCGAGCGTGGTGACCCCACCGCCCGTGATCTGCTGGATCAACTGATGGCGCGTTTCCCGGAAGACGCCGATGGCTGGTTCGAGATCGGTGTCAGCCTGCAACGCGCCGATAAGACCGAGGCCGCCCTGTCGGCTTTTGCCCGCGCCCATCGACGCCCCGACAGCCATCTGCGGCGCGGCCTGATCCTGCAGCAACACGGCGAGATAGATGCCGCGATTGCGGCTTATGAGCAGGCCGTGACCATGGATACCCGTCTGGTAGAGGCCTGGTTCCGCCTTGGCACGCTGTATCAGGACCGGCACCAGCCTGATCAGGCGATCGCCGCCTATCGGCAGGCATTGGCGCAGCGCCCCGATCTCGCCGAAGCAGATGTCAATCTCGGTTTGCTGCTGCAGGAAAGCGGCGATCGCACGGGCGCCTATGCCTGCTATCGCCGCGCCTTGGCGTCACGGCCGGAAACCCTCGGCCGCATCGCCCAAGGCATCACCAGCGGACCGCATGGCGAGCTATGGCTCGATCTTGGTAAATTGCGGCAGTTTCTTCAGGCCTGATCGCAGGTTTCACTGATCGCTGTCATCGGCCTTCTGGCGCTCGGCACGGTAGTGCTTGCGATAGATGCCGGCCTCGCTGAGCAAGGACCCTGCTGTCGCCTCATAGCTGGCCTGCTTTTCCACCGACATGCTCTGTACATCCAATTGCAGTGGTGCGCGCGGCACAGGAAAGCATTGCGCCACCGGCGTGCCCCGCGGCAGCACGCCTTCGAAACCGGGATCGCTCCAGACGGCCGGAAACAGGATGCCGACATCGCTGAAGCGATCGGCGTCGACGAGGCCAGTCAGCAGGCGAAAGGGCAGGTCGGCGCGATTGACCGGATGCGTGGCGAAGAGCGACCAGCCGGGTTCCAGTTCGATGGTCCAGAAGCTGTTGAATTTGACGATGGCCCGGTCAGGATCGTGCAGCGGTGTCCCCGTCACCTGGGCCGGGACGTGAAAGCTGATCGGCGCACGCGGATGTGCCTCGATCGAGAGCGGCGGCAGATCCCAGTCCCAGGAGAGAATGCCTCCCTTCACCATGACATCGCAGGGCAATGGCATGATGAAGCCATGACCCATGGCATCGATGAAGGGCGGGCATTGTTTGACTGTCCGCACATCCTGGCCATGAGTTGCCGAGAAGGCATCCTTCGGCATCTGCCGGATCCAGTCAGGCAGCGCGCGGCGCGCCGGGATCGGCGGCGGCAGAAGGTCGCGTAGTTTCGGGTCGCAGCGGAAGATGACGCGCATCGGCTTGCCTGTTGTCTTTGATCGCAAGCCTAGAATGCGACGCGCTGCTAGGAAAGGGGCTTTGCAGAAGACCCCCAGCTATCTTCCCCAATAAAAAAGGGCCGGACGAATGTCCGGCCCTTGGTCTTCACGAGGAAGAAG
>DATMUQ010000266.1:0-8973 GCA_035563795.1 Terriglobales bacterium
GCCCAGCCACCGACACCGGAATGGGGTACCATGCTGGCGGATGCCCGCCAGTTCCTGGAGGCGGCCCCCTGGGTCGTCACCTTCCCCGGCCTTGCTATCCTGATCACCGTGCTAGCCTTCAACCTGATGGGCGACGGTCTGCGCGATGCCCTCGATCCCAAATTGAAGCGCTGAGGCATCGCCATGGCACAATCTCCTTTGCTTGATATCCGCAACCTCTCGGTCGAGTTCCAGACCCATCGCGGGCCGTTCCGCGCCGTCGATGGCATCGATCTCACCCTCAATGCCGGCGAATTGCTCGGCGTTGTCGGTGAATCCGGTTCCGGCAAGAGCGTCACCATGCTGGCCGTCATGGGCCTCATTGCCTGGCCTGGGAAGGTCAAGGCGGACAAGATGACCTTTGACGGCATCGACCTCCAGAGCCTCAGCGCCAAGGCGCGGCGCAAGATTGTCGGCAAGGACATTGCCATGATCTTCCAGGAGCCGATGACCAGTCTCAATCCCTGCTTCACCGTCGGCTTCCAGATCATGGAGGCCCTGAAGGTGCATGAGGGCGGCACGCGCGCGACACGCAAGCGCCGCACCATCGAGCTTCTGGAGCAGGTCGGCATTCCGGCGCCGGAAACCCGGCTCTCGGCCTTCCCGCATCAGCTCTCCGGCGGCATGTCGCAGCGCGTGATGATCGCCATGGCGATCGCCTGCAATCCACGCCTGCTGATCGCCGACGAGCCGACCACGGCACTCGACGTCACCATTCAGGCGCAGATCCTCGATTTGCTGGTCTCGCTGCAGCGCGATCGTGGCATGGCGCTGGTGCTGATCACTCATGACATGGGCGTTGTCGCCGAGACCGCGCAGCGCATCTCGGTCATGTATGCCAGCCAGCAGGTCGAGGAGCAGCCAGCCGACCGGTTGTTCGCCGATCCGCATCACCCCTATACCGCAGCGCTGCTGGAAGCCCTGCCGGAGCGCAGCAACGACAAGCTTCGCCTCAACACCATTCCCGGCATGGTGCCCGGCATCGCCGATCGCCCGACCGGCTGCGTGTTCAATCCGCGCTGCGGCTTTGCCGATGACCAGTGCCGCGCCGTGCGACCGGATCTGGCACCGGTTGCCGGCAATGCCGGCCAGCTGGTGCGCTGCCATTACCCGCTGTTCGGCGGCGCTCCCAGCGGCAAAGCCCCTCCCGTCACTTCCGGTCATCCCGGCGCCGGCCCGCTCGGCACCAGCCAGGGAGCCGGCCGATGAGCACTGCCATGACGACACAAACCACCCAGACTAATCCTGGCAATCTCGTGCTCGAGGCCGAGGAGCTGCAGCGACATTACCAGGTGGCGGGCGGCTGGCTGAAGCCGGCCAAGACCCTGCGCGCCGTCGCCGGTGCCAGCTTTACCCTGACGGCAGGCAAGACCCTGGCCGTGGTCGGTGAATCCGGCTGTGGCAAATCCACCCTCGCCCGCCTGATGGCGATGATCGAAGCGCCGACCGCCGGCAAGCTGCGCATCGACGGCGAGAATGTCGACGGTCACGACAAGGAGCAGCATCGCCGCCTGCGCTCGCGCGTGCAGATGGTGTTCCAGGACCCCTATGGCTCGCTCAATCCCCGCAAGCAGGTGGGCAGCATTCTGGAAGAGCCGCTGGAGATCAACACCGACCTCAACAAGAAGCAGCGCCAGGAAGCGGCGCGCATGATGATGGCCAAGGTGGGTCTCAGGCCAGAGCATTACGGCCGCTATCCGCATATGTTCTCGGGTGGCCAGCGCCAGCGTATCGCCATCGCCCGCGCCCTGATGCTGAAGCCGAAGGTCGTCATCGCCGACGAACCGGTTTCGGCCCTCGACGTCTCGATCCGCGCTCAGGTCCTCAATCTGTTGATGGACCTGCAGGCCGAATACAATCTCGCTTATCTCTTCATTTCCCACGATCTCAGCGTGGTGCGCCATATCGCCGATGAGGTGATGGTGATGTATCTCGGCCGGCCGGTGGAACAGGGGACCAAGGAAGCGATCTTCGCCCAACCGGCGCACCCCTATACCCAGGCCCTGCTGGCGGCGACGCCATCCACCGATCCGGCGGCGCGCTCCAAGCGCCTGACGGTGAAGGGCGAGCTCCCCTCGCCGCTCAACCCGCCGCCGGGCTGCGCTTTCCATCGCCGCTGCCCCTTTGCGACGGAAGAATGCAAGACCACCCGGCCGGAATTGCGACTGGTTGCCGGCCGCAACGTTGCCTGCCATCACGCCGAGCAGGCGGCGGCGAGCTGACCGGGCTCCGCGGCGGCATATCGATCAAATTCGATGCAAATGCTGCGCTGCAGCAAATTCTTCGAACCCGGAATGGCTGTATAACTGTATACCGGCGGCGGGAAACTGACCGCCGGTTACAGGCGTTATCTTTCGCCCTAAAACCGAGCTGACATCCGCCCTGACCGATAGCTTTCCTCGCGCCCTGCTTGCCATCGTCGGTGCTAGCCGTTGCACGCCTATTATGCTAACTACCTGATCTGCCTTAAGTGGGTATCATCTCGAGCTTCATCGCAGGTGAGAGCAGCGTCACTCACGCTTCATTAATCTGTTGCTGTGACTCTGTCTGGCCATGTACTCAATGCGAGTGCTGTAGAGATGGGACTAACTGGCCGCCATGCAGCGGGCGCTGTCGACGGGGATATCGACGTGACCCACCATGGTGACGGGAACGAGACATCCGGGGTAATCGGGAGAGGGTTGGGATCCATGTTTCAGAAAAAAGTTTTGCAGCATTTGGCAATGACGGGGGTTGTTGCCATGTCGCTGGCGGTGAGTGCCTGCGCGACCAAGCCCGATCCCAATGATGAAGCGGCAGTCGAGGCCTATAAGGAGGCCAATGACCCGCTGGAACCGATGAACCGTTATTTCTTCGAAGTGAACATGTTCCTCGATGAAATGGTCCTGAAGCCCTTTGCCGGTTATTACAACATCGCCCTGCCGCAGGTCGCCAAGGATGGCATCCGCGGCGTGCTGCGCAACATCGATTCGCCGGTTATCCTGGCCAATGACCTGTTTCAGGGTGAAGGTCACCGGGCAGGCGTGACGACCGGCCGCTTCTTCGTCAATACGGTGCTCGGTGCCGGCGGCTTCTTCGATGTCGCCAAACATTTCGGTATGCCCTATCACGACGAAGATTTCGGCCAGACCCTGGCGGTCTGGGGCACCGGAGAGGGCCCCTATCTGATGCTGCCGCTGCTCGGCCCGTCCAATCCGCGCGATGCCACCGGCCGGGCTGTCGACCACTTCCTCGATCCGCTGACCTATCTCGCCTGGTATTACAAGGAAGTCACTTATGTGAACTGGGCGCGCAGCGGCTTGTCGGCCCTCGATACGCGGTCGCGCAACCTGCAGGCCTTGGACGACCTGAAGAAAAATTCGATCGATTTTTATGCAACCATCCGTAGCCTGTATCGTCAGGACCGGAATGATGCGATCCGCAATGGCAAGGAAGATGAAGACCTGACGCCTAAAGTGTCGTCGCAGGTCGTTATTCCGTCGGCTGGCCAAACGGCCGCTGTGCAGTAAGCAAGCAAGGAGAAGTCTGGATGTTGAGGCATATCACCATCGCACGCCGTCATCTGCTTGCTATCGCTGCAGGTGGCCTCATGCTGATCGGTGCCAATGGTCTGACCGCCGGCGCCCGTGCAGACGATCAGGCGGTTCTTGATTTCGTCAACACGCTCAGCAACAAGACGCTGGAGGAGCTCGCGCACCAGCAGACCGATGCCGATCGTGTCGCCAAGCTGAAGCCGATCCTGCAGCAGTATTTCGACATGCCAGGGATCTCCAAATACGTCCTCGGCGGCTACTGGCGCAAGGCGACGCCACAGCAGCAGCAGGATTTCGTCGAGGCCTTCACCAACTATATCTCGGTCAGCTACGGCAAGCGCTTCGGCCAGTATTCTGGCCACAAGATGGATATTAAGCGGGTGCATGACGATGGCGACGGTCATGCCACCGCCTATACCATCGTCCAGGTCGAAGGCCAGGATCCGACACGGGTCGACTGGGTTATCGACACCGTCAATAACAGCTTCCACATCCTCGATCTGCGGGTTGAAGGCCTGAGCCTGGCCGACACCCATCGGCAGGAATTCGCCTCGGTCATCCAAAACAATGGCGGCAGTGTGCAGAAGCTGATCGACATACTGCAACAGAAGGCGAAGCTCTGAGACGCCACTGATCGCCTGCCGCAAGATAGCGTCAGGTCCAAATAAAAAGGCCGCAGTGGTTACCCATCGCGGCCTTTTCTTTTAACAACTCAGCACTCAGGCGGTCTTGGCAGTCGCCTCGATGGCTTGGGTGATGGTCTTTTCCAACACGTCGAAGCCCTCATTGATGAGACCTTCCGGCGCCGTCAGCGGCATCAGGAAGCGCAGGACGTTGGCATTGACGCCGCAGCTCAGCAGGACGAGGCCATTCTCGCCGGCCTTGTTGACCACCGCCTTGGTGAGATCGGCATCCGGCGAACCGTCGCTCTTGATCAGCTCGCAGGCGACCATGGCACCGAGGCCACGGATGTCACCGATGCGATTGCCGAAGCTGTTGCGGCGCTTCATGTCGGTCAGGCGATCGATCATCTGCTTGCCGATGACATTGGCGCGCTCGACCAGCTTTTCCTCTTCGATGACGTCGAGGACGGCATTCGCTGCCGCGCAGCCGATCGGGCTGCCGGCATAGGTGCCGCCGAGACCACCGGCCGCCGGGGCGTCCATGATCTCCGCGCGGCCGGTGACGGCCGAGAGCGGGAAGCCGCCGGCGAGGCTCTTCGCCGTGGTCATCAGATCGGGCTCAACGCCGCTATGCTCGATGCCGAACATCTTGCCGGTACGGGCAAAGCCGCTCTGGATCTCGTCGGCGATGAGGACGATGCCGTGCTTGTTGCAGATCTCGCGCAACGCCCGCAGGAATTCGAACGGGACGATATTGAAACCGCCTTCGCCCTGCACTGGCTCGATGATGATGGCGGCGACATTGTCCGGGCCGACATCGGCCTTGAACAGGGTCTCCAGCGCCTTCAGCGAAGCGGCACCGCCATCCTTCAGGGCCGGATCCGGGAAAGCGACGTGATAGATATCAGTGGGGAACGGGCCGAAGCCGATCTTGTAGGGGGCATACTTACCGGTGAGCGCCATGCCCATCAGCGTGCGACCATGGAAGGCACCGGAGAAGGCGATGACGGCGGCGCGCTTGGTATGGGCGCGGGCGATCTTGACGGCGTTCTCCACCGCTTCCGCACCGGTGGTGAGGAAGATGGTCTTCTTCTTGCCGCTAATCGGCGCCAGATCATTCAGGCGCTCGGCAAGACGGATATAGCTTTCATACGGCGTCACCTGGAAACAGGCATGGGTCAGATTGTCGACCTGTTCCTTGACCGCGGCGATCACCTTGGGATGGCAGTGGCCGGTATTCAGCACGGCGATGCCGCCCGCGAAATCGATCAGGCGCTTGCCTTCCTCGTCGATGATCTCGGCATTCTTCGCGCTCTTGGCATAGATCGCATAGGCATTGCCGACACCACGCGGAACCGCGGCCGTGCGGCGCTGATGCAGACTGGCATTGCTGGGCATGTGAAGCTCCTTTTCCCACCATGACAAGCACGGAGCCGGCTTCCTCAGCACGGCGCCATGCGTAACTTGCCCGGTCGTTTGCTGCCGGGCCGATCGGCGCGACTATAGCAGCTTGCCCTCACCTTGCCAGCTTGCCCCGTCATGCCGTTTAGCGCTGCTGCCATGCAACGAAAACACGCAAAAGCGCCACTGCGATTGGCGCGTCCGCTTCTCCAAGATCCTGTTCGTTAATCACGGTCGAATGCCTCAGCAGTGACGCGAACGGCCCTGGTACGGCATGTCCGGTAATCCGTTACTTGTTAACGCTGTCGCGTCGAGAGACAGCCATCCGCCGTCGTAATCGACATCGCGCTTCAGTCGCCCTGATGGGACGACCACGGCAAGGCTCTCAGTCTTGAATAATTCTAAAAATTGATTATATAGTAGAGATCAATCGATGTATTCGATTATCTACAATGCGGCTCATAGATGGTGCAGCTCAACAGCCTGAAACAGCTCCGATATCTGACGGCTCTGGTGGAACACCAGCATTTCGGTCGTGCAGCGGAGGCCTGTCATGTCTCGCAATCGACGCTCAGCGCCGGCCTCAAGGAGTTGGAGACGCAACTCGGCGTCACCCTGGTGGAGCGGACCAATCGCAGCGTCGTCTTCACCGCCCTTGGCCAGAGCATCGCGGCCCAGGCGCAACGCGTGCTCAATGAAGCCACCTCACTGACCGAACTGGCTGCTGCTGCTGGCGAACCGCTGACCGGGCCCTTGCGGCTGGGCGTCATCCCAACCATCGCGCCCTTTCTGCTGCCCCAGGCCCTGCCGCGGCTGCGGCGCCGCTATCCGAAGCTCAAGCTCTATCTGACCGAGGACCAGACGGCCCGGTTGCTGACCCAGCTGGAAGAGGGCCAGCTTGATCTCGTCCTGCTCGCCCTGCCCTATGATTGCGGCGATGCGGTCACCTGGCCGCTTTTCGAAGATCGCTTCGACCTGGTCTGCCGCGAAGATAGTCCGCTCGCTGAAAAGGCGAGCCTGCAGACCAGCGATCTTGCCAATGTGCCGCTGCTGCTATTGGCGGAGGGCCATTGCATGACCGATCATGCGCTCAGCGCCTGCCATCTGGCGCAACGCAACCCCTCGGTCGATCTCACCGCCACCAGTTTGACCACCTTGGTCGAGATGGTGGCGAACGGTCTCGGCAGTACGTTGCTGCCGGAGATGGCGGTGAAGGCGCAATTGCTGAAAGGCGGTGAGCTGGTTGCCCGCCCCTTCGCCGATGAGGAACCCTATCGCGAGATCGGCCTCGCCTGGCGCGCCACCAGCCCGCGGGAGACGGAGTTCAAACTGCTGGGCGAGGTGCTGCAGCAGGCGCGCGGCGTGACCGTTTAGTACCTGGCGCGCCAGCACCTCACTCCTTGATCTCACCTTAATTGCAGCACCCCCCAGCTGATCTCGTTGGCGGGTGAAATATTTATGCGTTGTCTTTCATATGCTTAGTATTAAAATATGAATGAGCATTCAAAAAATCACAGCCAATAACAATGAGCTGACGAGAGTTCCGGTGGAGATGCCGGCAGGGGAGATGCGCCATGGATACGTTTATCGACCATCTCGAGATCGAGGGCGGCAAGCGGGTGACCTTGCCGGAGGCGATTGCCGCCCAGCGCCCGGGACAGCCGCTCAGCCGTTGCTTCTATACCGATCCGGCGATCTTCCAGCGTGATCTCCAACGCATGGTATTGCGCCACTGGCATTGTGCCGGACATATCAGCATGGTCAGCCAGCCCGGCGATTTCTTCACCGTCGAGATTGGCGTCGAATCCGTCATCATCACCCGCGGGACAGATGGCGAGATCCGCGGTCTCCTCAATGTCTGTCGCCATCGCGGCTCGCGCGTCTGCATCGAGCGCACCGGCACGGCGCGTAACGGCTTCACCTGCCCCTACCATGCCTGGAATTACAGCACTAATGGCGAGCTACGCGCCGCGCGCCAGCTGCCGGCAGAATTTGACAAAACGGATTACGGCCTCAAGCAGGTTCACCTGCGGGTCATCGAAGGCCTGATCTTCATCACCTTCGCAGTACAGCCGCCGGGCCTCACCCATGTCGAGACGGCCTTGCGCGGCTCGATGCGCGCCTATGGTTGGGCCGAGGCGAAGGTCGCGCATCGCGAGACCTTCAGCGTCACCGGCAATTGGAAGCTGGTGATGGAGAATTACTGGGAGTGCTATCACTGCAGCCCGGCGCATCAGGAATTCAGCCGTGCCCATGCCATGGCGCGACATTTGTATCCGGACCCAGCTTTGATGGCGCAAATTTTTGCCCGCGCCACGGCGATGGGCGTCGAGATCACCGAGATGGATCGCCTGGCCCCTCATGCGCTGCCGGGCGAAGAGACCGCCGACAGCTTCCGCTCGCCGCTGGTCGCCGGCTTTGTCAGTGGCAGTGAGGATGGCAGCCCGGTGGCACCGCTCATGGGCCAGTTCACGGATTATGACGGCGGCATCACCTTCAGCGATATCGGACCGACCAGCAATTTCCTCGCTTATGCCGATCATGGCGTGATCTATCGCTTCATGCCGCGCACGGTCGACCGCACCGAGATGGAGGTAATCTGGCTGGTACGCAAGGATGCCGAGGAAGGCGTCGATTATGATCTCGAGCGCCTGACCTGGCTGTGGCGCGTCACCAGCATCGCCGACAAGCGCATCATCGAACTCAATCAGCAGGGCGTGAACTCGGCCTATTACGAACCCGGTCCCTATACGCCGATGGAGACCTGGTCGCGCCGCTTCGTCGACTGGTATCTGCAGGAGATCGCGTGAAACACCGGATCAGCGCGTGATTTCGATCTG
The DNA here is from genome assembly GCA_035563795.1 of Terriglobales bacterium. GTDB lineage: Bacteria > Pseudomonadota > Alphaproteobacteria > Dongiales > Dongiaceae > Dongia_B. The sequence continues at coordinate 8,437 of DATMUQ010000266.1, forward strand.
GTTGAACTGGATGACCGGTTCGACATCGGTGTAATTCTTGATGTCGCCCTGCAGCCAGTCGGCATGCGGCAGGAAGGCCGCCATGAAAGCATCCACCGACTCGAACAGGAGGTGGCACATGGCCGTATAGGCCGGTGGCAGATCCGGCGCCGTGCCGGTCAAGCCGCGCTCCACCGACATGCCTTTCATCGCGGCGCCCAGCCGTCGCTCGGCCTCCGGCATATGAACATTCAAATAATGCTCAAAATCGAAGCGATGGCCGGGCGTGTTCGGATAGAGAATACTGACGCGGATCATACGGCACCTGTCGGTCGATGGGGTTGCAGTCTACAGGCCAATTGGGTGCCTAGCCTAGAGCGCGATCGTTTTGATGGAAGCACACTTGCTTCCATCAAAAACGTGAATCGCCCTCTATCTTATTGAGGAGAGACGGATTCACGTTTTAGACAAGATCGCGAAGCGATCCCGTCTAAAACGATCCGACTCTAGAGACCGCCTGTGACATCGATAATCGTGCTGGTGGTATAGCTCGCTGCG
>DATMUQ010000267.1:0-9813 GCA_035563795.1 Terriglobales bacterium
TCGGCGCCGTCACGCCTGCCTCTTCCGCCGTGCATTTCACCAGCCGCACCTTGAGATCGTACCAGGCCGCCTGACCGGTGATGGGGTCGGCATTGGCATAGCGATAGCCATCTGCGCGCGGCGGCAGCAACTCGGAGATGACATGGTTCAAGAGGAAGCCGCGTGTCGCCTCGCTGGCATCCTTGTCGAGGTTCCAGGCCCCGGCCCGCTTGCCGATCGCATTCCAGGTCCAGATGGTGTCGGTATTGACCCCGTCCATCAGCTGCAGCGGCGCCTTCACCCGGCCATGCTCGCTCTCGACCCAGACCCAGTCGCCGTTATCCAGGCCCAGGCGCTTCGCCATATGGCGGTTGATGAAGAGCTTGTTCTCGCCCTGGATCTGCCGCAGCCAGGCATTCTGCGAGCCCCAGGAATGGTACATATGCATCGGCCGCTGCGTCAGCGCATACAAAGGATAGGCGCTCTCATCGGCATTCTGGCCGAAAGGCGCGTACCAGACCGGCAGCGGATCGAAATGCGCGAGCAACCGTTCACGATCGGCTTCCGGCGGCTGGCGCTCCCCATGGCCCTCGGCAGCGAGGCGGAAGCGCTGGATCGGCTCGCTATAGAGCTGGAGGACGATCTGCTCGGGCTTGTCCATCAGCCCCATCTCGATCGCCCAGGCGAAATAGTCGCTGTTGCCGTGGCGATTGTATTTGGCGCTGTCGGGGATCTCCGCCCGCCAGAAACAGCCATTCTCGATGTAACGCTGCAGCTGGTCGGGATTGGGCTCGCCCTTGCCCTGCTTCGTGCCATCCTTGCCGCGCCAGCCGGCCAGCATGCCGATCCCCGGGCGGCGCTCATGCTTCACCATGAAGTCCTTGAGCCCGCCGGGATAGAGCGCGCGTCCCTCCGCATCGACCATGCCGGGCAGCTTCAGCCGGGCACCGAGATCCAGCATCACGTCCTGGAACGGCCGCACGTCACGATCGAGCGGCATGATCGGCTGGCGGATCGAATCCGCCATGCCCTCGGCATCGCAGATCGGCCGATCGAGGAGCGAGATGCAGTCATGGCGCTCAAGATAGGTGGTGTCCGGCAGCACCAGATCGGCATAGGCCACCGTCTCGGAATAATAGGCATCGGCATAGATGAGATGCGGGATGCGATACTGCCCCGTCGCCGGATCCTTGTCGGTCAGCATCTTCAGCGTGCCGCCGGTATTCATGGCCGAGTTCCAGGCCATGTTCGCCATATAGAGGAAGAGCGTGTCGATCGGATAGGGATCGCCCTTCCAGGCATTATGGATGACCATATGCATGAGGCCATGGGCGGCAACCGGCGCCTCCCAGGAATAGGCCTTGTCGAGGCGCTTCGGCGTGCCGTCGTCATCGATCAGGAGATCGGCGGGGCCTTGCGGGAAACCGAGCGGCGGGCCACCCAAGGGCCGTCCGTGTTCACAGGCGGCAGAGGGCTTCACCGGCGGCGGCACCGGACGCGGGAATGGCGGCTTGTAGCGGAAGCCGCCGGGGCAATCGATCGAGCCCAGGATCATCTGCAGCAGATGGATGGCACGGCAGGTCTGGAAGCCGTTGGAATGGGCCGAGACGCCGCGCATCGCATGCATGGAAACGGGACGGCCGATCACCTTGTCATGGGTGCGGCCGGCCCAGTCGGTCCAGGTGATGGGGAGTTCGATCTGCTGCTCGAAAGCGGCGGTCGCCAGCTCGCTTGCGATACGACGGATGGTGTCGGCGGCGATGCCGGTGCGGGCGGCGACATTCTCCGGCGCATATTGCGGGTCGAGATAGGTCGCGGCCATCAAATCGAAGACCGGCTTCGCCTGCCTTCCATCCGGCAAAGTGACGGCGCCGATCATTTGCGGCTTCACCTCGGGCAGGAGCGCGCTCACCGCCCTGCCCGCCACCTTGTCAAAGCAGAGCGGCTCGCCCTTCTCGTTGCGGGCGAAGAGGCCATGCTCGGCGGTGCCCGGCGCATCGATCAGCAGCCAGGGCGCATTGGTGTAACGCACCAGGAAATCGAGATCGATCTTGTCCTGGCGCAGCAGCTCGTGCACCAGCGAGAGGACGAAGAGGCCGTCGGTCCCCGGCGTGATGCCGAGCCATTCATCGGCGATGGCGGAATAGCCGGTGCGGATCGGATTGACCGAGACGAATTTCGCCGCGGGCTTGCCGAGCGCGTCCTTGCGGCCCTTCATATGGCCGAGGCCGATCTTGATCGGGTTGCTGTCATGGTCCTCGGCGATGCCGAACATCATGAAATAGCGGGTCTGGTGCCAGTCCGGCTCGCCGAATTCCCAGAACGAGCCACCGATGGAATAGAGTCCGCCGGCCGCCATATTGACCGAGCAGAAGCCGCCATGGGCAGCGTAATTGGGGGTGCCGAATTGCGTCGCCCACCAGCCGGTCAAGGCCTGGCTCTGATCGCGGCCGGTGAAGAAGGCGAGCTTCTTCGGGTCGCTCGCCCGGATGGCGCCCAGCCATTCGACGGCGAGGCCCAAGGCCTCTTCCCACTCGATCTCCTTGAACTCGCCCGCCCCGCGCTCGCCGACGCGCAGCAAGGGCTTGCGCAACTTGGCCGGCGAATTCTGCGTCATGATGCCGGCGGAGCCCTTGGCGCAGAGCACGCCCTTGTTCACCGGGTGATCGCGATTGCCCTCGATATAGCGGATCGAGCCGTCCTTCAGATGGACCTTGATGCCGCAGCGGCAGGCGCACATGTAGCAGGTGGTATAGGCGACGCGGTCACCGACCTCCGGCGAGGTCTCGACCGCCTCTTCCCCGGCCTGTGCCGGCGGCGCCTGAAAGCGCTCCATCTGCTCTCCCACTCGCAGTCTGCGATACCTGCACGGCAATAACCGGGCGCTCATCCGGCGCCGGCCACTTCCGTGGTCATCCCTCACCGTGACGCCGCAAGAACCAGTTTATTCCCGCGGCCCCGAGTCACGGCCCCACTTGTCTATACAAGATTACAGCGATTCTTGTGTGAAATTAATAGCGGGAGAGGGGGTGGGGGGATTAGGGCCAAAGACGGGGGATGCGTGGGGGCAGGAAGAGGCAGGAAACTGTCTCTGTTGCGGACAACTGTTCATTGGGCAGGTTGTAGTTTTCGCATGCCTGCATTAGCGACTGATATCAACTCACGTGAGCTGGTCTCACGCTGCTTGGATATTCATCCCAGGTACGACCATCAAGAATACGACCGGCGCGCTTCTTGTTCGCTCCGCCCCACTGCTTAAAGAAGAACGCTACATCATATTTCCGGCATGCATGTTTAATTTCGTTAACCCAGCGAGCTTCCATTGGGCGCGAGCGCGGGCCTGACTCACCTCCAACAATAGCCCATGCAATGTCAGTCAGGTTCGCACTCTTTACACTACCAAGGAGCGGTTCGAAGGAAACAAATCGGACAACCGCAGGCGTCTGCCTCAAGTTGTCAATTCGATGCAGGTAGTCGCTATTTTCGACGCTAGTGCCTAACCACACATTTGTCAGAAGCGGCAAGCCACGAACTATTTCCTCCATCCGATCAGGTCGCTTGGAGAGTATTTGATAAGTGTGTTGAGGCGTACGCGCCATAACGCCCCAAATCTTACGTATGTTATTTTCACCCACGGCAGGATGAAATAAATCAGACATGCTGTTTACGAAGACTTTGCGCGGAGATTTCCATCGCAAAGGAATTTCCAATGCCGCTTTATCGAACTTAATCTTGCCTGTCCAAACTGAACGACCACCACTCCGCCTTGTTAGGCCGCGATATTTCTCAACTCCCATAGCCTCTAGCCTTGCTGCCATGCGCATCGCATAGCAGTTGGTGCAGCCCGGTGACATGAGGCTACATCCAGCAATCGGATTCCAGGTCTCATCCGTCCATTCGATGCTACTCATCGCTTCTTCCTTTGCGTTCTAATTACGGCTTCCGCGAGGCGCACGGCGAGTTTGCCGCCTTTTCCTGGGTTCGATGCCGCAAAGCATAAGGAGTACAAGGGCGAATTTCCAACTGTGTTAAGCCTGAGGCAAACTTTTACAGAGTTCGGGAACAGGTTCGCCAATCTTTGTAGAACGAATGTCTCGACAGCTGATGCCGTTACTTGCCTCTCGGGCCGTTGAGCTTCATCTGGGAAAAGTGTTTGCTGAGTCGTATGCTTGAAGAACTCGGCCTTCCAGCTTTCAGTCCCCAGCAAAGAGGTCAATCGAGCCGCCCACGTTTCCTTTATATTGCCATGCCTCGGCGTCATCCGAATGACGGCGCCCGTGGGAAAAAGATACCAGACGTCTATTGCCTCCGTGCTTCGAACAAACTCCAGCAAGGTCCAGTCTACCTGCGCTCCAAAAGGATCCAAAAAAAGCACTCCCCTTGAGCGCTTCCAGTCTATAACGCTCAGGACGTCCTTCGAGACAGTATTCGCATTACCCCGGCGAACATCGATATGTCGATTGGGGAATTCTGATTTCAATTTCTCTAGGTGCTGCGAATTTGTTTGGCTGAAATCAGAGAAAACGAAATGATGGAATGATGGTGCCGTTTGCAGAGCGAGCCTCGGAGAGCCCTCGAGAAACGCGTGTTCCTCCGCGCCCAAATCAAGTTCGACCTGTTCTTGATTTGCGTCCTCCCCAATATACTGCCCACCACTTCCAGCAAACAAATCGATATAGTATCGCTGGAAACTTTGCTTCTGCAAAACCGTGTTGAAGAGCTTCAGATATTCGGCAAGGGCCTCGAGCTTCTTCTTGGAATGCATGCCACCAAACGACTGCATCGCTCCATGTCTATCCATCCACTCCCCCGCCTGTGGCTTTCTATCATTATACAACTATTAAGTAATACATTAATAAAAATTCTCTCTTTTTAAACTCCTCTTGAAAATCGAATTAAATCTACTTATCTATAGATTTGTAGATTTATAGATTTGGAGAGCGACATGCGAACGATCGCAGTATCGATTGATACCTTTGCCGCGATATGGAGCCATCGGCGCTCTGGGGAAGAAACCGAAGACGCAATACTTCAGCGTCTGCTAGGCCTATCGCAGGCAAGTGACCCTGCGCCATTGATCACCACGAACGTCGATGGCGTCGGCTTTATCGATACTAGAAACGATGTCAAATTCGATGAAGGCTTCGAAATATTCCGGACGTACAAAGGCAAAGAGTATCGCGCGCGAGCCACCAACGGCGTTCTGATACTTTTAAATACGCGAACCGGATACAACTCGCTTCACAAGCTCAGTCAGGCGGTCGTGCACGGTAATGAAAACTCTTGGTATAACTGGAAATACCTGCGGCCCGATGGAAGTGAAGCTTTCATTCACGGGCTCCGAGACCCGGCAAAAGTCCCCACTCGCTTACCCTGACCATTAGCATCGGACATCTGTTTCGCCGACTATTCACTGCTCGAATGGCTTCCGCCGTAGAAAGCCCGACATGCCGATCTGGATAGAATACCGCGATGCCCTTGTGAGCTGCCTCGTCGTCGTGCCGAGATCGCGCGGCGATTCTCCGCATCTCAACCGTAGCATCGAGGCCATGGCGGCGCTCGATCCATTGATGTCCTATGGGGTCGACAGGGAGAGTGACTTGATGGTCGTCGGTAGCGGCGACGTCATGCACCTGCCCGTTCTGCTCCAGCGGCTGCAACAGGAGCACGGCCCCGAAATCAAGATCGGGTCACCGCAGGTGGAGTTTCGCGAAACGATCAGCCGGCCGGTGGTCGAGGCCTATACCTATCGCGGGCCGGTTGGATCGGCGGCATTTGCGAAGGTCAAGATGCAGTTCGATCCGCTCCCGACCGGCACCGGTTTTGATTTTGTTCATGCGCTTGGACAATCGCATCCGCTGCAGGACTATACGGATGTCATTGCCAGTACGGCCGATTTCGTGCGGTCCGAGGGCCCCCTTGCGGGATATTCGCTGACAGATCTGAGAATCACCCTCGTCGACGGTGCTAATCATGAGACCGATTCAAACCCCGCAGCTTTCAGAAAAGCGGTACTGCACTGCTGCCGCGACGCACTGCCGAAAGCGCAGCCGCTGCTGCTGGAGCCGATCATGACGGCAGGGGTTACGATTGATCGGGAATTCATCGGGGATCTCCTTGGGGCGCTCTTGGCCGGCCATGTTTGCGCCACGGAGATGAGCGAGGATGGCAAGCTGCGGATCAAAGGTCCACTGGCCTCGCTGCTGCCTTACCTCATGCCGACTCAGCCACTGCCAAGGTGGCCGGGACTCGACATCTCCGATCTGGCTTTCGATGGCTTTGCGCCGGTACCGCGTCGCCCCGATGATGAGGGACCTTATGCGGGCGCACTCGCCTTGCGGACGGGAGCGCGGCTGGCATAGCCCTTCACCCCGACCCCTCTCCCCGCTACTCGCGGGGCGAGGGAGGAAATGAGCATGTTGCGGCTAATCACTGCACCATTGCATGCACCACCCGGCAGTGCCGAACGAGATTGTCCTGCGCCGGGATGAGATGGGCCAGTACCTGCAGATCGGCGAGGCCGCGCGCATAGGCGCCCAGCGGCGTGAAACGGCCGAAGCCCTGGTAGTGGTAACGCTGGAAATTGAACTCCTGGGCCTTCTTGAGGCCCTCTTCGGTGAGGCTGGGATGCTGCTTGAGGAGGCCGTCGCGGAAAGCCGGCCAGAAGCGCTCATCCTTCCAGCGCGAACAGGACATGACTCTAATAGAGATCATCGAGGCAAATTTCATAACCGCAGCTGAAAAATAGCGCCCTGCCAAGCTGAGTATCAATGGATCAACGAATATCGGGCCGCGTCTTAGCGAAACCGAGCGAGCGCATAATCCGCGCGTGACGGCGCACAACCAGCATTTGCACCTGCCTCTTGGCATCCGATGATCAGCAACAGCGCGGTTCGTTTCTCACGGACGAGAGTCCGTTGCTAATATTTGACGCAGACGGGCGACTATTGATGATCTCTCACGGATTAAATGCCGTGACAAATATCTTTGCCGTCCATTAGCGCACTCAATCACGTTTTTCTGACAATCTTATGCAGAAGATTTGGCGCAGTATTTGAGCGGGCGATGTCTGCTGATCTATTCTTCGATGCACTGCATTGCCCGCACTCAATGTCACCGCACCGCAAATCAGCCCCATCGTCCATTACTTGCGCGTTACCTGCGGACACCAGGTATTTCATTTCCTGCGTCTGCCCTTTTATGGAGAAACTTCATGAAAAACGGGGTGACGGGGCTGGTATTCAGCCTTGGACTGATCGGACTATGTGCGGTGGCAAGCAGTGCAAATGCCGCCTTCATAGCGACAACTGTGGAGCCGGGAGGGGAGCTGAAGTTTTTTGCGGGTTCCGCCAATAAAGATGTCTCAACCTTCACCGGGAATGTCGGTGGCCAGAATTCCGGGCCAACTGTCACGGTAAACACGATCGGCAATGTCAATACTGACGCAGGCTATGGCGCGATCAAACCCGTCATGCAACCGAAGCCAGGACAGATATTGACGGATGTTACCTTTACCCCGACGAACCCGTCTCTGTTCGATGACTTCTTTTTCCGCGGCCAATTGGTTGCGGATGGCAGCGTCACCTTGAAGGTGAACGATGCCTTGGGCGATCCGACCCAGGTGTTCACCTTCGACGACCTCAAGGCCAATACCGATTTCGGTTCTATAGGGATTGTGCTTGATCTCGCTTTCCCCAACGACTTCAGCACGATCAAATCCATCGAGTTGCTTTCCGAGGGCTTCAAGGAACTGAAGCAGATTGACTTCAGCTCGTCGAAGCTCGCCGCCGTTCCGCTGCCGGCATCCTTGCCGTTATTCGGTGTGGCGCTCCTGGTACTCGGCACAGCCAGGACCTTCTCACGGAGGAAGGGACGGTTCACTCCCGAGCATACATAAAAAAACACGAAATAACTCGGAGCCCGCCTTTTTCCCCCTCTGGCGGGCTCTTTTTTTGCGCCTCGCGAGAGGCTCGCTTTCTCCTGCTCGTTGCGCTTGCCACTTTGCAGGCGACGACGATCACTTCAAATTGATCAGCGTCGTCCTCGCTGGCACTCTAGGACGGAAGGCATTGAAACAGTTCCGACGCAATGCAGATCTAAGGCGTCGACCGCTGACGAAACACGCGCTGCTTGATCAAGAAGAAAAAATTCCATCGGCAAACCTACAACTTCTCCGGGATCTCCAGCTGGAACGCTTGATCATGCTGCAGATCACTGGACCATCGTATGGATCGCCCGGCAGTGGCGGACGAGATTGTCCTGTGCGTCAACGAAGCGCTTGAGCGGCGTATCGATCGGATAGAAGAGTATGTTGGCGAGGAAGCCATAGATCGCCGCATCGGCACTGCAGGGTCGGCCACCATGCAGATAGCCGTTCGCCGGAATGAGATTGGCCAGCACCTGCAGATCGGCAAGGCCGCGCGCATAGGCTGCTTCCGGCGTGAAACGACCGATGCCCTGGTAGTGATAGCGCTGGAAATTGAATTCCTGTGCCTTCTTGAGGCCCTCCTCTGTCAGGCTGGGATGCTGCTTGAGGAGGCCGTCGCGAAACTGCGGCCAGAACCGCTCATCCTTCCAGCGCGAATAGGACATCACCCAATAGAGATCATCGAGTAGGCGCGAGATCAGATGATTGGTGTCGCGCTGCGCTGGGGTCAGCGTCGCGTCGGGCGTGAGGGCGGAGGTGACGGGGAAAACGTGACGCGCCTGGAGATGCGCGAGGATCGTGTCGCTGTCGCCGACGATTGCATCGCCATCGATAATATAGGGGAGCTGGCCGCGCGGCGCTGAAGACGCGTCGAAGATATGTTCATGGTTGAAAACGAGGTGGCTCAGCTTCAGGAAGGCGAAGACTTTCAAGCCATAGCCGTTATTGTCGGCGACGCCGAAAAGCTCGGGATAAGAATAGAGCGTGATCATGGCACCCCTCCCCGTGGATCACCCCAGCTTCGGCCAGGTGGAGAAGGGGCGCAAGGGAGTCGGTGGGTCGCGGTAAAAGTTGAAAGACAAGCCCCCCTTCACCCTGTCCCTCTCCCGCCCCATCGGCTTAGGCCGACATACGTCGGCAGGGGGAGGGGGAACGCTGTGACTCTGAATGCTTCCTTATTGTCTTCCCCGGGCTTGCCCGATGCAGACATGGATGCCCGGATCAAGTCCGGGCATGACAGAGGAAAAATCGGGGCGAATGAATCACGAGGTCAGGCGCCTCTTTTAATCATAATGAACATGCCCACGCGCCCGACCAGGGCGCGATCAACTCTGTCCTGGCGGCCCCCTATCCGAAAGACGACCTCGCCGATGGGTGCTACAATCCGGTCAATGTCCAGATGCCGCATCGCATACGCGCGTATTTTTCGTGGGCGGCATTCTACGTGATGACAAGAAGAACAGTGCGCAGCTCGTGCTGCGGTCAGTCGGCCCTCATCAACGCCTAATCGACGACTTCATCTCTTTCTGACATCCGCGTGCATCGGCTTTTATCTGTCATTCAGCCTGCCTGCATGGATGCGGGCAGCTAGCTAGTGGAGGCAACACCATGAAGCTCGCACAGCTGCTGGCCGGGTTCGGCCTTGTCGCGACAGCCTTGTTTGCGTATCCGACCGCCAGTCCTGCCTCGTCAATCCTGCTCGACCAGGGCGACACCACACTTGACCCGGGCACGCATCTGCAATGGCTCGACCTCACCAAGACGCAGGGCCTGGGCGCAGATGATGTGACAGGCAATATCGGCGTGAACTACGTCGCCGAGGGCTGGCGCTATGCCACCGGACCGGAAGTCGTCCAATTGTGGAACGATGCTGGCTTCACCTATGGGTCCTATGGCGGCAGCGGCGA
>DATMUQ010000268.1:0-3506 GCA_035563795.1 Terriglobales bacterium
CATGCCGCTCCCGCCTGCCCCTTTTTCTTCCCCCGGCCGTACCGATACACCTTTAAGCTTCAGCGTCCGGTCTCTGCCGCTCCCCTGCCGGCTCCCGTCCGGACCGACCGTCACCGATCAGTCACAAGCCCTTTCACCCGGCGGGCAAATCGCTTATACACGAGGCGCCGCCTCCGGCACAAACGGTCGGCGGCCAACCGCGACCCTGCCCGACGGAAGCCTCCTCATGGACATCAAGCAGCATATCCGGCACGTCCCGGATTTCCCCAAGCCCGGCATCTTGTTCTACGATATCTCCACGCTGATCGCCCATGGCGCGGCCTGGAAAGAGACGGTGAATCGGCTGGTGACGGCGGTAACGCCGCTGGAGCCGGAATTGCTGGTGGGCATCGAATCCCGTGGCTTCCTGGTGGCCGCTCCGCTCGCCTATCTGATGGGCACCGGATTTACCATGGTGCGCAAGAAGGGCAAGCTGCCGGGCGACACCATCCGCCATACCTATCAGCTGGAATACGGTACCGATGTGGTGGAGATCCAGTCGGATGCCATCAGGCCCGGCCAGCGTGTCGTCGTGCTGGACGATCTGCTGGCGACCGGCGGCACCTTGCATGCCGCGGTCGACCTGTTGCGCAAGGTCGGCGCCAATGTGGTGGGCGCCGCCTGCATCATCGAACTGACCTTCCTCGGCGGCCGCGAGCGGCTCGACGTGCCGGTCAGCTCGATCGTCTCGTATGATTCCTGACGCCTGATTCCCGGCTGCGCGCCTGGGCCTCGTTTCCGCTTTCTGGCCTCCAGAAAAGGCAACGGGGCCTTGCGGTCGTATGGCTTATTGGCAATTCTCTCTGAGCGTCGCCTTGTACCGGTAACGCCAAGGGAGTTCCGATGAGCCAGCCCCAAGCACCGACCCCGCTCTTAGCGCAGGGCCTGCAAGGTCACCCGCATCTGCCACCGGTGTTGCTGATCGTCTCGTTTTCGACCGGCGTCATCGATGCCATCTGCCTGCTGCATCTCAAGGTCTTTACGGCCTATATGACCGGCACGCTGATCCTGATCGGCATCCATCTCGGTGAATCGAAACCCCTGGATTTGCCGCCCTTGATTGCGCTCGCCAGTTTCGGCTGCGGTGCGGCTCTTGGTGGCCGCCTGACGCGCCACGGCTTTGGCACCAGCGCCATTCCGGCGGCAATCCGTATCGGCAAGCTGGCTCACGCCTTGACGCTGGTCACCCTGCTGGTGCTCGGCGCCACCGTCCTCGCCGCTTTTGCCGATGTGACCGTTCCGGCCGTGCATTACAGCGCCATCGTGCTCCTCGGACTTGCCATGGGCATCCAAATCGCCGGCAGCCGGCAGGCCGCCGTGCTCGACATGACCATCCCGGCCGCCACCATGATCCTGCACGGCCTGTTCTTCGACAGCGTGATCGCCGGCGGCAAAGGCGATCGCCAGGGCCGCCGGTTCTGCGTCATCGTCTTGCTGGTCATCGGCGCCTGCATCGGTGCGGCGCTGTCGCTCTGGCATATCTGGGCCGGCCTGCTGCTCGGCGCCCTTCTGCTGGCGACAGCGACCATCGCCAGTTACGCGCTCGCCCGCCAATCCTCCGCCGACATGACGTGATCCAGCCGGGCCGCGAGGCCACCGCTGGCCGGCATCATCGGCAGGCGTAATTCCGGGCTGGCGATCAGCCCCATGCGCCACAGGCAATGCTTGATCGCCGCCGGATTGGGCTCGGCAAAGAGCAGCCGCACGAGGCCGATCAGGTCATCCCAGCGCCGCCGCGCATCGCGATGATCGCCGGCATCGATTGACCGGCGGATGGTGGCGAATTCCCGCGTCTGCAAATGCGCGCTGGCCAGGATGGCGCCATCGGCACCCTGCATCAGGGCGGTGTAGTACCAGGCATCCTCGCCGGTGAGCACGGCGAAATCCTCCGGCTTTTGCCGGATGAGATCGGTGCTTTGCGTGGCATCGGCGCAACAATCCTTGACACCGCGGATATTGCTGAGTTCCGCGAGGCGCAGCAGCGTCTCATTGCCGAGATTGACGCCGGTGCGATAGGGAATGTTGTAGACCAGGATCGAGCGGTCGGTCTCCGCCGACAAGGCGGCGAAGTGATGATAGAGCCCCTCTTGCGACGGCCGCGTGTAATAGGGACAGGCGATCAGATAGCCATCGACCGGCCAGGATTGCAGCCGCGCCATCTGCTTCGCCTGGGCCCTGGTATCGCTGCCGCTGAGGCCGAGATAAAGCGGCAAGCGTCCAGCCACTTCCTCGGCCCCGATCCGCACCAGTTGCTCGGTCTCCGCGTCGTCCAGCGTCATCGCCTCGCCGGTGGTGCCGGCCAGGATCAAGCCGTCGATCGGCTGCTGCAGATAGTGATGCAGCAGGCGGCGCAGGCTACCGGTATCGAGGGCACCGTCACGAAATGGCGTGATCAAGGGCAGCCACAGGCCATGCAAAGCCGTGGCCGGTTGTGGGGCGATACTATTCAAGCTGGTCATCCTGGTCTCCTGTGGGGAGCCGGCGGACGCGGGAAAGCCAACAAAAAACCCCGTCCGAACCGGCGGGGTCTGTTTCCTGGTCGCTAAGCTGATGAGACTAGAGCGTGCGACGAAGAGCCATTCCCCGAACGGAGAACGGTTTCGATTTCAACTGGGCGCACTGGCTGATCATCATGGCAGCACCATGCCGATCAGCCGAACCCCTGTCAAGCCGGCTTCAATTTGCCAGATGCGCAGCCACCTGCTCGGCCAGGTGCAGCAAGGCACGGTCAGTGCTGCGCCGACCGATCAGTGACAGGCCGATCGGCGCCTTGCCATGATCATCCTCGGCAAGACCGAGCGGGATCTGGATCTGCGGCGCCCGGGTCAGGCCGGAAATCGTGGTGAGCCCCAGGACACGGTCGCGGAAATCAGTGAAGACTTCAGCCGGCGCATCCTTGAGCGGCGCCAGGCACGGCGCCGTCGGCAACAGCAGGACAGCGCCATCCAGCAGGCGATCGAGATGCGCCGTGGCGCGGTCACGCAGGCCGTCATCGCCCTCGATCGGCACCGAGGTCAATTGCTTGGCGAGCTTGAGACGCGATGTGATGTCAGGTGAGAAACGCGGCTCGACCTTTTCGATCCAGGCGCCATGCGAGGCCCAGACCTCGCGCGGCTGATGACCGCGAAACCATTGCACCCAGTCCTTGAGCCCCTGGCCGGTCGGCGACAAATCGGCATTGTCGAGCGGTGCCACCGTCACCGTCTCCGTTGCATCGAAGAGACCGGCGATCTTCGCGGCCGCCTTGCGCACGCGCGCGGCAATGGCGGGATCAGCCAATGCCATCGCATCCTCGGCGATCAGCAGACGCCGCGGCGACAGGCCGTCATTGCGATCAGCCGGCAGCAGGACCTCGCCCACCTGGCGCAACACCGTCGCCGACCGGGCGAACCAGCCAGCGGTGTCGAAGCTCGGCGCCAGCGGCATGACGCCCTTGAGCGAGACTGCGTCGTGGCTTGGTCGCATGC
>DATMUQ010000269.1:0-3269 GCA_035563795.1 Terriglobales bacterium
GTCCGAGCCGCGGCACCAGCCAGCCGCCAGCCAGTGCGGCAGTGGTGCTGATCCGCAGCGCACTGCGCCGGCGCGGATTGCTCACCGCCGCCCAGGCCCCGTCGATGCGCTCGAAGCCGTCGAGCAAAGGCTGCAACAGACTGCGGCCCGCCTTGGTCAACTGGAGCGCGCGGTTCTGGCGCTCGAACAGCTTCTGCCCGAGGCGCTCTTCCAGATGCTTGATCTGCTGGCTGACTGCGCCCGGTGTCACATGCAAGGCATCGGCCGCCGCCTTCATGCTGCCGAGGCGGCCGGTTTCGACAAAGGCACGCAGTGCCTGGAGAGGAAGGGTCGGGGACATTGGAATAGATTAGTTTAACTAAACTGAGCCGGCAAGGAACTGGTTTGTCCCTGATCTGACGGCATGCTGTGTTTTGCCGGCCGATCAGCTCAGCCAAGGACAGACAATGACGCGCGATGCATCGCCGCTTTCGCCGACAACGGAGCAGATTGCCCCTCACCAGGCGACAGCCTGGTGGATTGCCGTACTCGGCTTCCTGGCCCTCGCCGTGTCCTTCTCCGCCCGGGCGACCCTCTCGCTGGCCATGCCGCTCTGGGCCAAGGAGGGATGGTCGCTCGCTTTCGCCTCAGGCGTTGGCGCACTGGCCTTGACCGTCATGGCCCTGGTGGCACCGCTCGCCGGCAATTTTCTCGATCGACATGGACCGCGACCGATCCTGGTCGGCGGCCTGCTGACCTTGTCGCTCGGCATGATCATCATCGCCTGCAGCCATCAAGGCTGGCTGCTCCTGTCGGGCTTCAGCCTGGTGGCCGCGATCGGCTTCGGCCTGGTGGCACAGCATGTGGTGGCGACAGCCATTGCCCAGGTGACATCGACCCGCCGGGGCCTGGTCACCGGTCTGGCCACCTCCGGCTCGACCGCGGGACAATTGCTGCTGGTGCCGGCACTGGCTTGGCTGATGCAGGATGGCAACTGGCGGGGTGGCTTCGCCGCCTTGGCGGTGGCCGGCATCGTCCTCGCTGTCGCGGCCTTGCTCTGGCTCAAACCGGTGGCGCGGCAGGCGAAAGCTGCCACGCATGAAGCGGGACCCGGCCTGGGACAGCGCCTCGGTACTCTGGCGCGGCAGCCGGTCTTTCAGGCGCTGTTCTGGAGCTTCACGATCTGCGGCTTCACCACCACCGGTGCGATCGAGACCCATCTCCTGCCCTATGCCGCCTGGTGCGGCTTGCCGCCTCTGCCGAGTGCCGGTGCTTATGGCCTGCTGTCAGGCGTCAACCTGCTCGGCATGGTTACCGTCGGCTGGCTCACCGACCGCCTCAACCGGCCGCTGCTGCTGGCTTCCATCTATATCCTGCGGGCCGGCTGTTTCGTGCTGCTGCTGGCCACTGGTAGCAGTCTCGAGATCCTGACGATCTTCGCGGTGGCCTTCGGCCTGGTTGACTATGCCACGGTGCCCGTCACTGCGAGCCTGGTTGCCAGCCATCTCGGTCTGCGGGTCATGGGACTGGCCATGGGACTGATAGCCGCAGGCCATGCTTTGGGTGGCGCAGCCGGGGCCTTTTGGGGCGGCTGGGTCGCGGAGAAATATCACGATTATTCTTTGCTTTGGCAGGCCTCGCTCGCTCTGGCTTTGCTGGCCGGCGTGATCATTCTGTTACTTCCGGGAAAAACGAATAGCAGCCATGCAACCAGGGGACGTTCCTCCCCGGCCGAAGAAAGCATTCCTTAATAAACCCCATGCTACCGCCTGCGCATATGTGAGTAACGTCCCGCATTTGCGTTTGGAGGGGTTCCGATGCGTTCGTCCGGCTTGTTGTCCCGCTTGCCGCTTTCCGTGAAAATTCTGCTGCCGATCGTCGTCGCGGTTGCCGTCGGGTATACAGCCTCGACCTGGGTTTCGTCGCAGAAGAGCAGTGATTTGCTGACGTCTCTAGCCGCTGATCAGGGCCAGGAAATCGCCAAATCGCGCGCCGCCACGATGCAGGTGATGTTCAACACCAATTATCAGATCGCCTACAACATCCGCGATGCCTATATCGGCATGCGGGCGGAAAAGTCGCTGACCCGCACTGCCTTGATCGCCGCCATGCGAGCGGCGATCAAAGCGAACCCACAGCTGGTCGGCATCTGGGCCGGCTTCCAGCCCGATGCTTTCGACGGCAATGACAAGGCCGCGATCGGCAGCGAAGGCGCTGACGCGACCGGTCGTTTCGTCCCCTATATCTACCCCAAGGATGGCGGGGTTCAGCTCGACCCCATGGCATCGCTGGACAAGACCGACAGCTCTGGCGATTTCTATCAGATCCCGCTCAAGTCCGGCCAGGATACGGTTCTCGAGCCGTATATCTATCCGGTCGCCGGCAAGGATACCCTGCTGGTCAGCCTGGCCGCCCCGGTGATGGTCGACGGCAAGGTGATCGGCGTCGTCGGTGTCGATATCTCGCTCAATCAGATGAACGAGGATCTCACCAAGGTCCGCCCCTATGACACCGGTTCGGTCTCGGTGATTTCCTCCGGCGGCCTGTTCGCCGCCTCGATCGCCTCCAAGAATCTCGGCAAGCCCTTTGCCGATGCCAGCCCGAAATTCCCGGCGGCGCTGCCCCGCATCCAGAATGGCGACAGCTTCACCATCGAAGATTATTCGGATGCCCTGCAGACCGAGGTCACCCGCGTCCTGATCCCGCTTTATATCGGCAAGGCGCCGAAGCCCTGGTCGGTCATGGTCAATCTGCCGCAGAACAAGATCCTGGCGCCGGTCCATGAAATCGTCACCACCAACCTGATCATCGCTGTGGTCATCGTCGTCCTGCTGGCCGTGGTCATCATGCTGCTGGTGCGCTTCGTCGCCACGAAGCCGATCACCAATCTGACCCGCTCGGTCGAAGTTTTGGCCAATGGCGACACCAATGTGAACGTGCCGATGACCACGCGTGGTGATGAGCTGGGCGTCATGGCCAAGGCAGTGGAGTTCTTCCGCCAGAAGCTGATCGAGATCGAAGACCTGCGTCATCAGCAGGAGGAGACCGAGAGGACCGCGACGGCCGAACGACGCCGCGTCATGCTCGACATGGCCGATAATTTCGAATCCAGCGTCAAGGGCATCGTGCAGTCGGTGTCGAGCTCGGCGACGGAACTGGAATCGAATGCCCAGTCGATGTCGTCGGTGGCCGATGCCAGTGCCCGCCAGGCGACCGCCGTCGCTGCGGCAGCGACCCAGGCCTCGGCCAATGTCACCACCGTGGCCGCCGCGGCGGAAGAACTGTCGTCG
>DATMUQ010000270.1:0-15353 GCA_035563795.1 Terriglobales bacterium
CTGATTGCCAAGATGGCGGGCTTCCAGCTGCCGATCCGTACCATTCCGCTGCAGGCCTGCGTCTCGGTGCCGGTGAAGCCCTTCCTCGACCAGATCATCGTCTCGGGCAGCCTGCACGTTTATGTCTCGCAGAGTTCACGCGGCGAATTGGTGATGGGCGGCTCAACCGATCCCTATTCGCTTTACTCCACGCGATCGACTCTCGATTTCAAGGAAGGCCTGCTCGGTCATATGCTGGAACTGCTGCCGATGCTGGGTGAGCTGAAGATCCTCCGCCAATGGGCCGGCATGGCCGATATGACGCCGGATTTCAGCCCGGTCATGGGCAAGACGCCGGTCGAGAATTACTACATCGACAGCGGCTGGGGCACCTGGGGCTTCAAGGCGACGCCGGTCTGCGGCATGACCATGGCCCATACCATCGCCACCGGCGAGCCGCATGATCTCATCAAGCCGTTCCATCTCGAACGCTTCGTCAATTTCGCTCAGGTCGGCGAAAAGGGCGCGGCCTCGGTCGGCCATTGAGGGGAGGGACGCGATGAAAGTCATGAATTGCCCGCTCAACGGTCCGCGCAATGTCAGCGAATTCGTCTGGGGCGGCGAGGTGAAGCCACTGGTCGATCCATCGACGATGAGCGATCTCGACTGGGGCGCCTATTGCTTCCTCGAAAATAATACGGCCGGCGTGGTGCGCGAATGGTGGTGCCACGTGCCCACCTCCTATTGGTTCATCGCCGAGCGCAACACGGTGACGGATGACATCATCCGCACCTATCCCGCCAGCGAGATTTTCGACAAGCGCGTTGATTACGCCGCCACTAAGACTGGGGACAAGAAATGACGGCGTCGACTCCTGTGGTTGGACAGAACCGCCTGCCGGCACCGCGTGGCCTGCTGATCGATCGCAGCCAGCCAGTCACCTTCAGCTTCGAGGGCAACAATTTCACCGGCTATGCCGGCGACACCATCGCCAGCGCACTCGCCGCCAATGGCGCCTGGATGATCTCGCGCTCGTTCAAGTATCACCGGCCGCGCGGCATCCTCACCATGATCGGCCAGGACGCGAATACGTTGGTGCAGGTTGGTGACGAGCCGAACTGCCTCGCCGATAAGCGCGAGATCACCGCCGGTATGGCGGTCGAGGGCCAGAACTATGTCGGCACGCTGGATGCCGATCGCGGCCGCATGGTGGAACTGGTGAAGAAGTTCCTGCCGGTGGGCTTCTACTACAAGACCTTCCATGAAAAGCGGAATTCGTGGCGCTTCTGGGAGCCGATCGTTCGCAAGATGGCGGGTCTCGGCAAGATCGATCTGAAGGCCGATTTCCATCACAGCTACTACGACAAGAAATATCTCTTTGCCGATGTCGCCGTCATTGGCGGCGGCCCGGCCGGTCTGGCGGCAGCCCTGCAAGCGGCGGAGACCGGGGCCGAAGTCATCCTGATCGAGGAAAACCCGATCCTGGGCGGCAGCCTGAACTATGCCCGCTTCGACGAGACCGGCGAGGCCGCCTGCAAGATCGTTGGCGATCTCGTGGCGCGGGTGAAGCTGAAGCCCAATATCACGGTGATGACCAAGGCGATCTGCTCCGGCTGGTTCGCCGATAACTGGCTGCCGATCATCCAGGGCAATCGCTTCCATAAGTTGCGGGCCCGGACGGTCATCATCGCCACCGGCTCGATCGAGCAACCGGCGGTGTTCCGCAATAACGATCTGCCCGGCATCATGATGGGCTCGGCGGCGCAGCGCCTCATCCATCTCTATGGCATCAAGCCCGGCCAGCGCGCCGTCATCCTGACCGCCAACCGCGACGGCTATGGCCAGGCGCTGGATCTGGCTGAAGCCGGCGTCGAAGTGGCGGCCGTCGTCGATCTGCGAACCGAGCCACCGGCCGATGCTTTCACCGCGGCGGTGCGCCGTGCCGGCATCCCGATCCATACCGGCTATGCCATCAGCGAGGCCAGTCATACCAGCGGCAAGCTGCATGTCAGCGGCGTTGCGCTTGCCCGCATCGTCCGTGAAGGCGAATTGGGCCAGGCCAGCATGTCGGTTGCCTGTGACCTCGTGCTGATGTCGGTCGGCTATTCGCCGGCCGGCCATCTGCTGCACCATGCCGGCACCAAGTTCGGCTATGACGGTCCGTCGAATATGTTCCGGCCGGAAGCCTTGCCGGCGCATGTTTTTGCCGCCGGTTCCGTCAACAATGCTTTCGATCTTGAGGCCGTCCTGGCCGATGGCCGGCATGCCGGCTGGTCCGCCGCCAAGGATGCAGGTTTCGAGCAGGGTGCCGCGCCGGCATTGCCGGTTGAGCGCGGCGCTGAGAACCAGACCTATCCCTGGCCGATCTTCCCGCATGACAACGGCATGGAATTCGTCGATTTCGATGAGGATCTCAAGATCGAGGACCTGATCAACGGTATCCATGACGGCTATGACAGCGTCGAATTGCTGAAGCGCTATTCGACCGTCGGCATGGGCCCCAGCCAGGGCAAGCATTCGGCGGTGGCTGCCGTGCGATTGGTGGCCCGGGAGACCGGGACCGACATCCGCAAGATGAGCGTCACCACCCAGCGCCCGCCTTACACGCCGGAGAAGTTCGGCCATCTGGCTGGACGAATTTTCGATCCGGAGCGGCGGACCGCCATGCATCACCGCCATCTGGAACTGGGCGCGCAGATGATGCCGGCCGGTGTCTGGTGGCGGCCGGGTTACTACGGCGCCAAGGCCGATCGCGAGAAGGCGATCCGCGACGAGGTGATGAATGTCCGCAACAATGTCGGCCTGATCGACGTCTCGACCCTGGGTGGTCTCGACGTGCGCGGGCCGGATGCGGCGGAATTCCTCAACCGCATGTATACCTTCACCTATTCGAAGCTGCAGGTCGGCCGCTCGCGTTACGTGCTGATGACCGATCAGGCCGGCGTCATCACCGATGACGGTGTTGCTTGTCGCTTCCACGACGAGCATTTCTACGTCACGGCGACCACCAGCGGCGTCGATGTGGTCTATCGCCAGATGCTGCAATGGAACGCGCAGTGGCGGCTGGATGTCGATATCGCCAATGTGACCGCGGCTTATGCCGGCGTGAACATCGCCGGACCGAAATCGCGCGAAGTGCTGGCGCGGGTCTGCCACGATATCGACCTGTCGCCGGAGGGCTTCCCCTATCTTGGTGTGCGCATGGGCACGGTGGCCGGCATTCCGGCGCGGCTGATGCGGGTCGGTTTCGTCGGCGAGCTTGGCTATGAGATCCATGTCCCCGCGAGCCAGGGCGAAGCCCTGTGGGATGTGCTGATGTCGGCGGGTGGCATCAACAATATCCGCCCCTTCGGCGTCGAGGCGCAGCGCGTCCTGCGTCTGGAAAAAGGCCATATCATCGTCAGCCAGGACACGGATGGCCTTACCACCGTGCATGAGGCGGACATGCCCTGGGCGATCGCCAAGACGAAGCCCTTCTATGTCGGTGGCCGCTCGACGGATATCCAACTGAAGAACGGCCTCACGCGCAAGCTGGTCGGCTTCACCTTGTCCAATCCGGCGGATCCCTGTCCCGAGGAGTGCCACCTGGTGCTCAAGGGTGAGGCGATCGTCGGCCGGGTGACCTCGGCGGTGCATTCGCCGAACCTCAACAAGGTAGTCGGCCTCGCTTATGTCCATCCGGACGATGCCGCACCTGGCAGCACATTCGAGATCAAGATCGCCGGTGGGCGGCGGATCGAAGGGAAGGTGGTACCGATCCCGTTCTTCGATCCCGAGAGCAAGCGGCAGGAGATGTGAGATGACAGCGCTTCCCAAAATCATCCCGCATGGCTTCCAGCGTCGCAGCTTCATCTATCGCCAGACCATGGCAGCGGGGGCGCAATTCGCCGAGGTCAATGGCGCGGCGGTGCCGATGAGCTATGGCGGTCCGGCCGAAGCCGAGCAGGACCGCGCCAGCCGTATGGGCCTTGCCGATCTCTCGGTCCTGCCGCGCACCGGCTTCAAGGGTGTCGGCACGGTTGATTGGCTGGCATCCCAGGGTCTCACCATTGGTGGCGACAGCAATGTCGGCTATCGCCAGAGCGGCGGCGAATGGGCGGCGCGTTTGGCGCCCAACGAGATCTTCCTGGTCGATGGCCTCGCCGGTACCGGCGAGCTGATCCAGAAGGTCAATAAGGCCTGGAACTGGGGCAGCGAGACGCCGCGCAAGGCGATCGGTTATCCGACACCGCGCCAGGATAGCCATGCCTGGTTCATGGTCACGGGCAAGTCAGCACCGGACATGTTCGCCAAGATCTGTGGCATCGATCTGCGGCTGCATAAATTCCCCGTCGGGCAGATTGCCCAGACCTCGCTTGCCAAGATGAGCGGCATCATCATTCGCGTCGATCTCGGTGCTGTGCCCGCCTATCACCTGCTCGCAGATGTGGCTTCGGCCGAGTACCTGTGGTCGGCGGTACTGGATGCGATGACGGAATTCGACGGCGGCCCGGTCGGTTTGGCCGCTCTGCGTGCATTGGAAGTCGGCACAACCTGAAGCAACGCCACAGCGCCTCGCTGTCTGGCCGGTAAGGAGGCACGCCATGCTGATGAATCTGGAATTGCCGCGGCAGGAACGCCGCCGGCCCTTGGCGAAGGAAGATCTGTTGAAGGCAGCCGGCGTTGCCTCGACGCCCGCCAATCCGGATCTTTTCCTCACGGCGCGGACAGCCACATCGCCGGCCTTCCATCTGGCACTGATATTGGTGCCGGGCTTCGCCCTGATGTCTTTCGCCTCGGTGATCGAGCCCGCCCGTGGTGCGAACCGCATGTCCGGAAAATCGCTCTATGACTGGACGCTCTATTCCGCCCATGGTGGCGAGGTCCTGTCGAATAGCGGTATCGGCCTGCAGACACGGCCGCTTTCGGAGCTGCGGATCGACCAGCTCGACATGCTGATGGTCTGCGCGGCTACCGAAGGCGAGCTCTACCGCGATCTCGAGACCGAGGCCATGTTAAGGCGCCTGCAGCGCCATGGCGTGGCCGTGGGCGCAGTGAGTACCGGCAGTTTCCTGCTGGCACGGGCCGGCCTGTTGAAGGATCGGCGCTGCACGGTGCATTGGGACTATCTGGAATCCTTTCACGAGGCTTTCCCGGAATACCGCCTGTGCGACGATCTCTTCGTCATCGATGATGGCGTCGTCACCTGCGCCGGCGCCACTGCGTCGCTGGACCTGATGCTGCAGGTGATCCGCTCGCATCACGGCCCCGATCTCGCGCGTTCGATCGCCCAGCAGTTCCTGCACGGCGCGATCCGGGCTTCGGCCGAAGACCAGCGCGATATGCGCCATCGTCTCGGCATCGCCAATCCCGTGGTCTTGCGGGCAGTGAGCCTGATGGAGGCGACGCTGGAAGAGCCGGTTCCGCCGCATTCTTTGGCGGCAGCAGTTGGCGTGTCGCAGCGTCAGCTCGAACGTTTGTGCAATCGCTATCTCGGCTGCACGCCCGCCCGGTACCATATGCGCCTGCGCCTGGAACGGGCCCGGCGCATGCTGCGCCAGACCAGCCTGTCGATCGCCGAGGTGGCGGTCGCTTGCGGTTTCGTCGCCTTGTCCCATTTTGCCAAGGCCTACCGGCACCAATTCGGTTGCCGGCCGCGTGACGACCGCCAGACGCAATAAACCCGATTCGGCCCCCAATTTGCCCTGTCCGGTTGAAGGGTCTATTTTAGGAACCTGATAACCGGTCAATCTGGCCCGGTCGGGGCAGCTTTCGCCCAGCTCGGCCGCGGTCGAGGAGCACAGCATTGGGACGTCCGAAAGTAACGAAGAAGACGCCGAAAGCGGCGAATGACGAAGCCATCACACCGTCCAAGACTGCCGCAGCGGAAAAATCCCAGGGGAAGTCCGGTGAAGAACTGAGCTTCCAGGACCCCCATGCGCCAAGCGAGCGCGATGGTGGATTGGAAAAATCGATCGGCCGTGAAGTCCGTGATTTCCGCCGCCAGTTGAACATGACGGTGGCCGAGTTGGCCGCCGCCGCCAACCTGTCAGCCGGCATGCTGTCGAAAATCGAGAATGGTCAGACCTCGCCCTCGCTGGCGACCTTGCAGGAATTGTCCCGGGCCTTGCATGTGCCGGTGACGGCCCTGTTCCGCAAGTTCGAAGAAGAGCGCAACGCCACCTTCGTGCCGGCCGGGCAGGGGCTGACCATCGAACGACGCGGTACCCGGGCGGGCCACCAATACCAGCTGCTAGGACATTCCTTGAGCCGCAGCCTGGCGGTCGAGCCCTATCTCATCACCCTGACGCAGGATTCTGACGTTTTCCCGGTTTTCCAGCATGACGGCATCGAATTCATCTACATGCTGGAGGGCGAGGTCGGGTACCGCCATGGCGACAAGACCTACCTGCTGCGCCCCGGCGACAGCCTGTTTTTCGACGCCGATGCCCCGCATGGACCCGAGGAATTGCGGAAATTGCCCGCGAAATACATCTCGGTGATCACCTATCTCCGGAACCAGAGCACCGGGGACTGAGCCCGAAAAGCGGCCGGCTGGGAAAATCGACTTTCCTGAGAGGAAAATTTATTTACTGCACTTGAATCCCGTTCGGGACTCGACTAGGCTTCGATCAAGCCGCTCCGGTTGGCTGATACAACCCTTGTCGAGGTATCCATCATGTGCGGGATCGTCGGACTATTCCTGAAGAACCCCAGCCTGCGCAGCAAGCTGGGCGCCCATCTTGAAACCATGCTCATCGGCATGACGGAGCGGGGACCGGATAGCGCCGGTATCGCCGTCTATCATCGCCCGGTTGCCCAGGACCGCTGCAAGCTCACGCTCTTCAATGCCGATACGAATTATCCCTGGCGCGAATTGTCGGGTGACCTCGGTGTTGCGTTGAATGCCGAGACCGATATCAGCCAGAAGGGCAACCATGCTTTGCTCGTCGCCCAGGCGAGCGACGACCGCGTGCTGCCGTGGTTGAAAGCCGAGCACCCAGATGTTCGCATCATGGGCTACGGCCATCTGATGGAAGTCTACAAGGATATGGGCCTGCCCGCGGAAGTGGCCGCGCGTTACGGCCTGCGTCACATGGAAGGCAGCCACGCCATCGGCCATACCCGCATGGCGACGGAAAGCGCCGTGACCACGGAAGGCTCGCATCCCTTCACCCCGGCCGCCGATATGTGCCTGGTCCATAACGGTTCGCTCAGCAACCACAACAACCTGCGCAAGTATCTGCGCAAGCATGGCCAGGAATTCGAAACCGACAACGATTCCGAAGTCGCGGCGCGCTATTTCGCGCATCGCCTGCAGGAAGGTGCCTCGCTCAAGGAAGCGATGGAAGCCGGCCTCAAGGATCTCGATGGCTTCTTCACCTTCACCATGGGCACCAAGGACGGCTTTGCCGTGGTGCGCGACGGTATCGCTTGCAAGCCGGCGGTGATGGCGGAGAATGACGACTGGGTGGCCATGGCCTCCGAATTCCGCAGCCTCGCTTATCTCCCGAATGTGGAGAAGGCGAAGATCTGGGAACCCGCTCCCTCCACCGTTTACACCTGGAGCTTGCAGTAATCACCATGCATGAGATCGATTTGACGAAGACACCGCTGCGCGAAGTCAATCAGCGGCTGCAAACGCTTCCCCCCGATACCAATGAGCGGGTCTGGAAGCTGACCAACTTGCACGGCGAACACGCCTGCGCCGTCGGTCTCACCCAACCGATCGAGGTCCATGTCGACGGTCATATCGGCTATTACTGTGCCGGCATGAACCAGGAAGCGACCGTCATCATCCACGGCCAATGCGGTATCGGCGTGGCCGAGAACATGATGTCGGGCGAAGTCCGCGTGAAGGGCAATGCCAGTTCGGCCGCCGGTGCCACGGCGCAAGGCGGCCTGCTGGTGATCGAGGGCGATGCCGGTACCCGCTGCGGCATCTCCATGAAGGGCGTCGATATCGTCGTCAAGGGCTCGGTCGGTGCGATGAGCGCCTTCATGGCCCAGAGCGGCAGTCTCGTCGTCTGCGGCGATGCCGGCTCCAGCCTCGGTGACTCGATCTATGAGGCGCGGCTCTATGTCCAGGGCAAGGTCGAGAGCCTCGGCTCCGATTGCATCGAAAAGAAAATGACGCCGCATCATCTCGCCAAGCTTGAGCGCCTGCTCAAGAGTGCCGGCATCGACGCCGATCCGCGCAACTTCAAGCGCTATGGTTCGGCCCGCCGGCTCTATAATTTCCATGTCGACAACGTCGACTCTTACTGACGAGAGATTTCCGATATGAGCGCATCGAACACGCCTTTCTATACACCGCCGCGCTTCTCGGCGACTTTCGATCAGCATGCCATCGCCGAAATCCATCGGGCGGCTGCCACCGGCATCTACGATATCCGCGGCGGTGGCACCAAGCGACGCGTCCCGCATTTCGACGATCTGTTGTTCCTCGGCGCCTCGATCTCGCGTTATCCGCTGGAAGGTTATCGCGAGAAATGCGGCACCAATGTGGTGCTCGGCACGCGCTTCGCCAAGAAGCCGATCGAGCTGAAGATCCCCGTCACCATCGCCGGCATGAGCTTCGGTGCGCTCTCCGGTCCGGCCAAGGAAGCCCTTGGTCGCGGTGCCAGCAAGATGGGCACCAGCACGACCACCGGTGACGGCGGCATGACGACGGAAGAGCGTGGCCAGTCGAGCATCCTCGTCTATCAATACCTGCCGTCGCGCTACGGCATGAATCCGAATGATCTGCGCAAGGCCGATGCCATCGAAGTGGTGGTTGGGCAGGGCGCCAAGCCGGGCGGCGGCGGCATGCTGCTCGGTCAGAAGATCTCCGACCGCGTGGCCAAGATGCGCAACCTGCCGAAGGGCATCGACCAGCGCAGCGCCTGCCGGCACCCGGACTGGACCGGACCGGACGATCTTACGATCAAGATCCAGGAATTGCGCGAGATCACCAATTGGGAGAAACCGATCTATGTGAAGGTCGGCGCGACGCGGCCTTATTTCGATACGGCTCTTGCGGTCAAGTCGGGCGCCGATGTCGTCGTGCTCGACGGCATGCAGGGCGGCACCGCAGCGACCCAGGAAGTCTTCATCGAACATGTCGGTTTGCCGATTCTGGCGGCGATCCGCCCGGCGGTGAAGGCGCTGCAGGATCTCGACATGCATCGCAAGGTGCAGCTGATCGTCTCCGGCGGCATCCGCAACGGTGCCGACGTGGCGAAAGCCCTGGCCTTGGGTGCTGATGCAGTTGCTATCGGTACCGCGGCGCTGATCGCGCTTGGCGACAACGATCCGCATTGGGAAGAGGAATACAAGAAGCTCGGGACGACCGCTGGCGCCTATGACGACTGGCATGAAGGTCGCGATCCGGCCGGTATCACCACCCAGGATCCGGAACTGGCGGCGCGGCTTGATCCGGTGAAGGCTGGCCGGCGTCTCGCCAATTACCTCGCCGTGATGACCATGGAAGCGCAAATCATTGCCCGTGCCTGCGGCAAGAGCCATCTGCACAACCTGGAGCCTGAGGATCTGGTTGCCCTGACGGTTGAGTCAGCCGCGATGGCTGGTGTGCCGTTGGCTGGCACCAGCTGGATCCCGGGGCAGGGAGGCTACTAATCCACCATTTCGGGAGGTTCACCGGCGGCGGCGATCGCCGCCGGTCTTTCAGTGATCAATAAGGCCAAAGAGCCAAGGTTAGGGGAAATACTCATGAGCATCGATCTGGCGAAGGTCGCCAAAGAACGCAAAATCAAATATTTTCTGATCAGCTATGTCGATCTGTTCGGCGGCTTGCGTGCCAAGCTGGTGCCGGCCCAGGCGATCGCCGCCATGCAGCGCGAGGGCGCTGGCTTTGCCGGCTTTGCGACCTGGCTCGATATGACGCCGGCGCATCCGGATCTTTTCTCGAAGCCGGATCCCGAGAGCCTCATCCAGCTGCCGTGGAAGCCCGAAGTGGCCTGGCTTGCCGGCGATCTCTGGATGGATGGCAAACCGGTCGAGGACGCGCCGCGCAATCTGCTGAAGCGCAAGGTCGCCGAAGCCGCCAAGCTCGGCTATCGCATGAAGAGCGGCGTCGAATGCGAATATTTCCTGATCACGCCGGACGGCAAGGCGCCGGCCGACGATGCCGATACGGCGGAGAAGCCCTGCTATGACCAGCAGGCCCTGATGCGGCGCTACGATGTCATCACGGAAATCTGCGACAGCATGCTGGCGTTGGGCTGGAAGCCCTATCAGAACGACCATGAGGACGCCAACGGCCAGTTTGAGATGAACTGGGAATATGACGATTGCCTCGTCACCGCGGATCGTCATGTCTTCTTCAAATACATGGCGAAGTCGATCGCCGAGAAGCATGGCATGCGGGCGACCTTCATGCCGAAGCCCTTCAGCAATCTGACCGGCAATGGCTGCCATGCCCATGTCTCCTTCTGGGACAAGGCCGGCAACAAGAACATGTTCAGCGATGCCAAGGGCGAACTTGGTCTCTCCAAGCTCGGCTATGCCGTGCTGGGGGGTATCATGCACAGCGCCGACGAGCTTTGCGCCATCTTCAATCCCTCGGTGAACTCCTATAAGCGCATCAATGCGCCGCGGACCACCTCGGGTGCGACCTGGGCGCCGAACACGATCACCTGGACCGGCAATAACCGCACTCATATGGTGCGCGTGCCGGATGCCGGCCGCTTCGAGGTCCGGCTCGCCGACGGCGCGACCAATCCGTATCTGCTGCAGGCCGGCCTGCTCAGCGCCGGTATCGATGGCATCGTCAACAAGCGCGATCCGGGCAAGCGCCTCGACATCAACATGTATACCGAGGGCCATACGGTGAAGGGCGGCAAGAAGCTGCCGCTGAACCTGCTGGATGCGATCCGGTTGATGGAGAAGAGCAAGGTGCTGCGCGAGCAGCTTGGTGACAGTTTTGTGGATAGCTACTGCAAGCTGAAATATACCGACTGGAACAATTACAGCCGTCATCTCACCGAGTGGGAACGGGACAATACCCTGGATTGCTGAGGGGTCACTGAGGCGGAAAACGGGCGGAAGTTGCAAAGCTTCCGCCCGGTTCGTGAGTCGGGGCGCTCGGTTTATCGCGCAATTATATGATGATTTGGCGGATTGCCGACAGGGCGACCAATCAGCCGCAAAAACGACAATTACCCGTCGCCGATAGGCGGAAATCGGCAATGGAAAGCCCGTAATCTCTGTCCACCGGCGATCCCGGCAAAAGCGGCGAAAAGCCCGCGAACCTGACGGATCGCCCAGCGTTTTGACCCTGATTTTCACCAACCAGATGAGTGCTTGGGAGCTGCTGCGATGACGAAGAAGGTCGGTAGTGATATCGAGATTGCCCGCGAGGCAAAAATGAAGCCGATCCGCGAGGTGGCGGCGAAGCTCGGTATCCAGGAAGAGCACTTGCTGCCCTTCGGCCATACCAAGGCCAAGATCTCGATGGATTACATCAAGTCGCTGAAGGGCCAGAAGGATGGCAAGCTCATCCTGGTCACGGCGATCAACCCGACTCCGGCCGGCGAAGGCAAGACCACGACCACGGTCGGCCTCGGTGACGGCCTCAACCGCATCGGCAAGAAGGCGATCATCTGCCTGCGCGAGCCGAGCCTCGGGCCGTGCTTCGGCGTCAAGGGTGGTGCGGCCGGCGGCGGTTACGCCCAGGTCGTCCCGATGGAAGACATCAACCTGCATTTCACCGGCGACTTCCATGCCATCGGCACCGCGCATAACCTGCTCTCGGCGCTGATCGACAACCACATCTATTGGGGCAACGAGCTCGGCTTCGACAGCCGCCGTATCTCCTGGCGCCGTGTCATGGACATGAACGATCGCGCCTTGCGCTCGATCAACAATTCGCTGGGCGGCGTTGCCAATGGCTTCCCGCGTGAAGACGGCTTTGACATCACTGTCGCCTCGGAAGTCATGGCGATCTTCTGCTTGTCGACCGATCTCGCCGATCTGACCAAGCGTCTCGGCAACATCATCGTCGGCTATACCCGCGACAAGAAGGCGATCTACGCCCGCGACCTCAAGGCCGACGGTGCGATGACCGTCCTCCTCAAGGATGCGATTGCGCCGAACCTGGTGCAGACCCTGGAAAACAACCCGGCCTTCATCCATGGCGGCCCGTTCGCCAATATCGCCCATGGTTGCAACTCGGTGATCGCTACGACCACCGCGCTGAAGCTGGCCGATTATGTGGTGACCGAAGCCGGCTTCGGTGCCGATCTGGGCGCCGAGAAGTTCTTCGACATCAAGTGCCGCAAGGCGGGCCTGAAGCCGGCGGCGGCCGTTATCGTCGCCACCGTCCGTGCCCTCAAGATGCATGGCGGCGTTGCCAAGGAAGACCTCGGCAAGGAAAACGTCGAAGCCGTGAAGAAGGGTGGCGCCAACCTCGCCCGTCACATCGAGAACGTGAAGAAGTTCGGTGTGCAGGCCGTTGTGGCCATCAACCGCTTCATCGCTGACACCGATGCCGAACTGGCCGCTGTGAAGGCGCTCTGCGCCGATCTCGGCAGCCAGGCGGTCGAGTGCAATCACTGGTCGTCGGGTTCGGCTGGTATCGAAGAGCTCGCCCATGCGGTCGTCAAGCTGACCGAGACGCCGAGCAACTTCAAGCCACTCTATCCGGACGACATGCCGCTGTTCGAGAAGGTGCGCACCATCGCCAAGTCGCTGTATGGCGCCGCCGATGTCAGCGCCGAGAAGTCGGTGCGCGATCGCTTCGCGGAATTGGACAAGGCCGGTTTCGGTCACTATCCGGTCTGCATGGCGAAGACCCAGTACAGCTTCTCGACCGATCCCAATGCCAAGGGTGCCCCGTCGGGCCACACCCTGCCGGTGCGTGAGATCCGCCTGTCGGCTGGTGCGGAATTCATCGTCGTCATCTGCGGTGAGATCATGACCATGCCGGGTCTGCCGCGCGTGCCGTCGGCGAACCACATCCGCCTCAACGAAAAGGGCGAAGTCGAAGGCCTGTTCTAAAGCCTCGACTGTATCGAATGACAGAGGCCGGTCCTTCGGGACCGGCCTTTTGTTTTGGTTCAGGCCGCCAGTTTGCGGATGCGTTTCAGAAATCTACATAGGCCCAGCTCTTCGTGGCTGGGGCGGCGATCCGCTGCATACGGCGCTATTTCCCGGTTCTGGTGCTGCCGTCGGGGCCGGGCTGGCGGCTGACAAATCGTTTTTGCCTCCCTATCATGGCTCCAGAAAAAGGGGAGCGCGTGATGTCGTTACAGCTGTACCTGGCCTACGTCGCTGCTTGTTTCATTGCCGCTGCCATCCCTGGACCGACGACGACCCTGATCGTCGCCAACAGCCTGCGCCATGGCATGCGTGCCGGTCTCTTGAATGCTGCCGGGACGCAGCTCGGTTGCGGGACCATGCTGGCGCTGGTGCTGTTCGGCCTGGCGACGGCGATTGCCAATCTCGGACATTGGTTCGACTGGCTGCGCCTCGCCGGTGCCGCCTATCTGATCTATCTCGGCTGGAAATTGATCCGGGCCGCCGGCTCAGTCGGTGAGGATCAACCCCTGCGCCAGCCACGTGGCGGCTTTTTCATGCAAGGCTGCCTGGTCTCGCTCAGCAATCCCAAGCAGCTGCTGTTCTTTGGCGCCTTCCTGCCGCAATTCATCAACCCGCAAGGCAATTACACGGCGCAGATTGCATTGCTCGGCGTCACGGCACTGATCTGCGGCGGCATCTCCGATAGCAGCTTCGCCATCCTCAGCGGTCGCGCTGCTCGCCTGCTGAGCCCCGGCCGCAGCCGCTGGATCATGCGCTGCAGCGGCGGCGCCCTGATCGGCGGCGGGTTGTGGCTGGGGTTGAGCCGGGTACGCTGATAGCGGAGTCACCGGGGATCATGACAACGGACGAGAATCCGTACCAGCTCAACTCGGTCTATGTCGCCGGATACCGCTCGCTGCGCCAGATCAGTTTTCCGGTGGATCGGCTGAGTGTCTTCGTTGGCGCCAATGGTACCGGTAAAACCAACCTCTATCGCGCCTTGCTGCTTGTGCAGGCTGCCGCAGCCGGCACTCTCGCATATGAGTTGGCGGCGGAAGGCGGCATGGCTTCCGCCATGTCAGCGGCCAAAAGGCTGGCCAAGGGGCCGCCTGCCATCTCACTGCGGACCGATTTTGCCACAGGCCGGGGGATGACCTATTCATACGAGGTCTCGGTGGGCTTTGCGTCCTTCACACAGGGTGGTGGACGCCAGCGGATCGGCGCGGCATTTCTGGACGAAGCGCAGATCAAGTCGGAAAGCCTCTCGATCGACACGGGCGCGCGCAAGGTGAGACTCCTTGAGCGTCAGGGGGGCGCTGCCTTCTTCCGCAACACCGAGGGCGTGCGGGAGATGATGGGCGATCAGCTCATGCCGTCGGAAACTGCCTTGGGATCATTCGAGGACCCATCCCGGTTTCCGGATCTCTATTGGCTGCGCCGAACTATTCTCGACTGGCGTTTCTATCATAATCTCAGGACCGATCAGGCTTCGGCTCTACGTCAGCCATGCCTGGCTGTCACCAGTCCGACACTGGCTGCGGATGGCGGCAATCTCGCGGCCGTCTTCGCGACCCTGGTTCATATCAGGGAAGACACCGACATGCTGGATCAGGCGATCGAGGACGCCTTTCCAGGGGCGAAGCTGGTCGTGCCAGAACCCGATCGGACCGCGAGCTTCGGGCTGATCTTTCCGGAATACCCCCAACGTATCTTCACCGTCAGTGAATTGTCGGATGGCACCCTGCGTTACCTGGCCTTGGCCGGGGCACTCCTATCCTATCGTCTGCCCCGTTTTGTCGCCTTGAACGAGCCGGAAACCAGCCTGCATCCGTCGCTGATGGAGCCCCTGGCACGGCTTATCATCGATGCCTCGAAGCGCAGCCAGATATGGCTGGTCACTCATTCCGAACAGCTGGCGACGGCGATCCGGGAGCAAAGCGACGCTAGGCCACGTACGGTTATCAAACGTAACGGCGAGACCTGGATTGACGGGTTGAAGCTCAGCGGTGCGTTTGACGACGACGATACCGATATGTGACATTGACCGCGGGCCAACGAGGTAACGGATCATGACGAACAACGCGCCGAGCAATTTCCCGCAACCGGTGGATTCCGCGATCACGCCGCGCTTTGGTGCCATCGCCACCTTCATGCGTTTGCCTTACACGACCGAGCCGTCGCAGCTTGATATCGCGCTGATCGGGGTGCCTTGGGATGGCGGTACCACCAACCGGGCCGGTGCCCGCCATGGGCCGCGCGAGATCCGCAGCGCCTCGGCGCTGATGCGCAAGGTGCATCCGACCACCGATATTCTGCCCTATAGCCTGGCGCGGATCGCCGATCTTGGTGACTCGCCGGTCAATCCGATCGATCTG
>DATMUQ010000271.1:0-2511 GCA_035563795.1 Terriglobales bacterium
AATGACTGCCTGTCACGATTGCTGCCGAAAGCGACGGGCCGTCGCCGGCTCATCAGCTTCATCGGCGCCTATCATGGACAGACGACAGGATCGGCACTTCTCTCAGGGCATCAGACGCAGGCCGATGTCATCGGCTTGGGCAATGTAACGAAGCTGCCTTATCCCGATCCCTATCGCTGCGCGCATGGCCCTTGCAGCCGCGATGGTTGTTCGCTGAAATGCCTGGAGCAAATCAAATACGCGCTGCAGACAACCTCACCCGCCGGCGATACGGCAGCGATCGTACTTGAGGCCATGCAGTCGGATGCGGGCGATATCGTGCCGCCGGCGAATTTCCTGCCGGCCTTGCGCAAGCTATGCGACGAACACGGCATCTGGCTCGTCTTCGATGAAGTGAAGACTGGGCTCGGCCGGACTGGCGAATGGTTTGCCTTCCAGCATGCCGGGATTGTGCCGGATGCGATCAGCCTAGGGAAACCGCTAGGCGGCGGCCTGCCGCTCTCGGCGGTTGTCGGCCGCGCGGAATTGCTGGATGTCTCGACCTACAATCTTTTCACTTTGGGCGGCTCGCCGGCCCCCTGCGCCGCCGGGCTGGCCGTCATCCAGGTTGTCGAGGAGCAGAAGCTGCGCGAGAACGCCACCGCCATGGGGAGGCTCCTGCTCGACGGCCTGCAGGCGCTGGCGGAGGCGCATCAGCTGATCGGCGATGTCCGTGGTCTGGGCCTCATCATCGGCATCGAGCTGGTGCGCGACCGGGAAACCCGCGAGCCCGCGGCCCGTGAAGCGGCGCGGCTCGCCTATCGCTGTTTCGAGCTGGGCCTGATCGTCATCTATTGCGGCATCTATGGCAATGTGATCGAGCTGACACCGCCTTTGACGATCACCGAGGCCGATGTCGATGAGGCATTGTCGGTACTCGATCAGGCCTTGAGCGATATCGAGGCCGGCCGTTTCGATGATGCAAAACTGGCACCCTATAGTGGATGGTAGAGAGATGACTGCAACACTGAGCCGAGATATCCCTATCAGGCCGTCCGAAGCGGCGCTGCTCTTCATCGATGTCCAGAATTTCGCGGCGAAGCGCGAAGGCAGCGAATTCAAGGATCTGAGCGCGGCGGATTTCACTGCGAAATACGGCTGGTTCTTCGAACAGCTGAAAGCCTCTGTGATCCCCAACATGCAAAAGCTGCAGGCCGCCTGCCGCGCAGTGCGTGTCGAGGTCATGTATACAACGATCGAAAGCCTGACGCTTGACGGCCGCGACCGCAGCCTCGACTACAAGATCACCGGCTTCAATGTCCCAAAGGGTTCCTGGGACGGCAAGGTGATCGACGAGATCGCGCCGACCGCGGACGAGATCTGGCTGCCTAAATCGTCGAGCAGTGTCTTCGTCTCGACCCATATCGATTACATCCTGCGTAATCTGGGGGTGCGGCAGGTGATCATCAGCGGGATCATCACGGATCAATGCGTTGAATCGGCCATTCGCGATGCCTGCGATCTCGGCTATCTGGTGACCCAGGTGACCGATGCCTGCGCCACCTATACACCCGAGCGTCATACCTATTCGCTCGGTGCCATCAGGGGTTATTGCCGCCAGCGGACAACCGCCGAGTTGATCGCGGAGCTGCAGCCCGACATGTCCTGAACCGCTGTCGCGCGAAGAGTCAAATCGAAGGAGATAAGGCGTGCAAAAGTTCGATGTGATCGTCGTCGGCGCCGGAATCGCCGGCTCCTCTGCCGCCTTCTTCCTGGCCCAGCAAGGATTGAAGGTCGCCCTGGTCGAGAAAGGGACGCCAGCGAGCGGGCCGACCGGTCGCTCATCCGCTGTGACGCACGGCTTCTACCTGATGCCGGAACTCTCGCAGCTTGCTACCCGGGGGGTTGAGGTCCTCCGCCAGGTTCCTGATCTGACCGGCGGGCCGAAGGTTCATCACGAAATCGGCATGCTGTGGGTTTGCGGCAATGATGCCGTGTCGGACTGGCGCGATGCCGCCGACCGGGTGCGGATGCAGGGATCCAACATTGATGCGCTCTCGGTCGAGGACGTCGCCAAACTGGCGCCAGGTCTCGTCACCGGCGACCTCGCTGAGCTAACACACTTTATGTAGTCCTCCCACCGATTCAGCTGAACCGGTATCGTCGGTCCTAACCCTTTAACCGCCCCCGATTGAGTTCGAATCCGGTTAAACTAGCATTGAAGGGCTTGCACCTCGAAACGCTTGCACAGAGCGGCGGGCGAGGAGACTTTGACCAAACTCGGCCTTCGCATGGCATCAAGCACAGCTAGCCAATACCTTCAAAGCCGCCGATGATCGAAGCGATAGTGACCATGCTGAAGGCGGCCATGATGATTTGATTGTGGCCGACCGACAATTGCGCAAGTGCACACGGGCTCCCGACCAGCCAAAAGAATTGGCGACGATTGCGGCCACTCATGATCCTAACCTCTCGCGTCTCGGAGGCGACCAGTTCCGGCCCCAGGCAGGTGTTACAGACCATCGACGGAAT
>DATMUQ010000272.1:0-16159 GCA_035563795.1 Terriglobales bacterium
GGGCTGCGGCGGCCCTTTGCTGTTGCCACCACAGCCGCTCAGGCTGCCGGCGACCAGCAGCAGCAGCGCCAGAGCCGAGACGCGCTTGGTGGCGAAGGATTTGGCGGCAGGAGAAACGCGCGGCAGGCTCGCCAGCGCCTCGCCCGAAGCCGCAAGGTCAGGCGCCGAATTTTCGGTGGACAGAGTCATCAGTGATCCTTGTTCATGAAATGCCGCAACGCGCCTGAGCGATCGATACCGGCCTTTGCTATAGCTTGCTGTGGGTGCCGTCGCAAAACGGCTTGTTGCCGGTATGTTTGCAGCCACAGAAGAACACCGTCTTGCTTTCGGTGGCGTCGAATTTCACGGGAGAGAAGCTGCTGCCCTTATGCGAGCCGTCGCAGAATGGCTGGTTCTTGCTCTGGCCGCAGGCGCACCAGAAATAGGCTTTGCCCGCCGTCACATCGACCTTGTAGGGCGCTTTCTGGGCAATATGCGCGTCACTCATGACTGTCTCCCCCTTGGCCAGCCGAGACGATTCCGGCCCGCCGCTGACGTTTCCTTAGTCGCTCCGCCTCCTTGGGTAAAGGCCCGCGGTAGAGACCCGGCAAATATCCTTGCCGTACGTCAGGTTAAGCCGCCGGAAGTCTAAAGAAGCCAAGGGAGTTAAACAAGCGCATGAGGTTAACAGGCAGCTGTCGCCCCCGCTTGGCACCCTCGTTCCGCGGCCGATCCGCGATGATTGACCTAGTCCGGCAGGACGAGCCACCCCATATGCCGCAATCGGGCACCAGCAGGGTCGGATCCGGGCAAACCGGGCCGGCCGGCCCCGCTTATCCTGCCAGCCGACGGAAAGCAGGCGAAAATCCCTGCTAACCGCAGGTGATAGCAGCAGAATTGTCGGTTGCCGGAATGCCCGAAACTTCTATATTCCAGGGAAGCAAAACCGGGATCCTGAGCATGCAGAAACCGAAACTATCCCTTCACTTGGCAGCGCCGCGCGGCTTTTGTGCCGGCGTCGACCGCGCCATCCAGATCGTGGAAAAGGCGCTGGAGCGTTTCGGCGCCCCCGTCTATGTCCGCCATGAGATCGTCCACAACCGCCACGTCGTCGAGGAGCTGGAGCGCAAGGGCGCCATCTTCGTCGAGGAGCTCGACGAAATCCCCGGCCAGTTCCCGGTGGTGTTCTCGGCCCATGGCGTGCCCAAGGTGGTGCCGGCCGAAGCCGAGCGCCGCAACCTGCTTTATCTCGATGCCACCTGCCCGCTGGTCAGCAAGGTGCACCGGGAAGCTGAAGGCCATCACAATGTCGGCCGCCATATCATCCTGATCGGCCATGCCGGCCATCCGGAAGTGATCGGCACCATCGGCCAGCTGCCGCCGGGCGCGGTGACCCTGGTCGAAACGGTGGAAGACGTCGCCAAGGTCGAACTGCCGCAGATCGACAATCTGGCCTATATCACCCAGACGACGCTGTCGGTCGATGACACGGTCGACATCATCGACGCGCTGCGGGCCCGCTTCCCGTCGCTGCATGGGCCGCGCAAGGAAGACATCTGCTACGCCACCACCAACCGCCAGATGGCGGTGAAGGCGATCGCCGGCGATTGCGATCTGGTGCTGGTGATCGGTGCGCCGAATTCCTCGAATTCGCGGCGCCTGGTGGAGGTCGCCCGCGTTGCCGGTTGCAGCAACGCGCATCTGGTGCAGAAGGCGGCCGAAATCGATTGGAGCTGGTTCGACGGTGTGAAGAGCGTCGGCATCACCGCCGGCGCCTCGGCGCCAGAGATCCTGGTGCAGGATGTGCTGGATGCCATCAACCAGCGCTATGACACGGAAATGGACGAGCATCCGGTCACCACCGAGACGATCCATTTCAAACTGCCGCGCGCACTGACCGCCTGACCTGCCGCGCGCAGACAGCAGCAGACGCGTGAATATTGAGTATTGTCGGGACGGCCGCCTGAAAACGGCCGTCCCATTTTAACGAGCGCGTTTGGGGACCAATGGCTGTCTACACAGAAGTACCGGATAACGACCTGGTGGCGTTTCTCGAGCTCTATGATCTCGGTCACTTGGTTTCCTGCAAGGGCATTGCCGAAGGCGTCGAGAACAGCAACTACCTGCTGCAGACCACACAGGGCAATTTCATCCTGACGCTCTACGAGAAGCGCGTCGCCCGCGAGGACCTGCCCTTCTTCCTCGGGTTGATGGATCATCTGGCGGCCAAGGGCCTCAGCTGCCCGACGCCGATCAAGGCCCGCGACGGCGCTGCCTTGCATGAGCTGTGCGGCCGCCCTGCCGTCATCGTCAGCTTCCTCAAAGGTGTGTGGCCGCGGCGGCCGACCGAGAAGCATTGCCAGCAACTGGGCGGTGCGCTCGCTGACTTGCACCTGAAGGGCCGCGACTTCGAGATCAAGCGGGTCAATTCCCTGTCGCTCACCGGCTGGCACAAACTGGTCGATGCCACCAAGGCGCGCGCCGATGAGGTCGAGCCGGGCCTCGCCGCGATCCTGAAGGATGAACTTGCCTATCTCGAGAAGAACTGGCCCCAGGACCTAGAGATCGGCGTCATCCATGCCGACCTCTTTCCCGACAACGTGTTCTTCCTCGATGACAAGCTGTCGGGCCTGATCGACTTCTATTTCGCCTGCACCGATTTCCTCGCTTATGACCTCGCCATCTGCATCAATGCCTGGTGCTTCGAACAGAATGGCAGCTTCAACGTCACCAAGGCGCGGCTGTTGGTGAAGAGCTATCAGGCGGTGCGGCCGATCCCGGCCGCCGAGCTGCAGGCTTTGCCGCTGCTCTGCCGTGGCAGCGCGCTCAGATTCCTGCTGACCCGTCTCTATGACTGGCTCAATCACCCGCCCGGCGCCTTCGTGAAGCCGAAGGATCCT
Source organism: Terriglobales bacterium (assembly GCA_035563795.1). Classification (GTDB taxonomy): domain Bacteria; phylum Pseudomonadota; class Alphaproteobacteria; order Dongiales; family Dongiaceae; genus Dongia_B. The sequence goes on from DATMUQ010000272.1 coordinate 2,880, forward strand.
TTGGAATACATGCGCAAGCTCCGCTTCCATCAGAAAGCTGCCAGCGTCAGCGCCTATGGCATTGATTGATCCAATCGGCTAAACAGCGCGAATGAGCGAGCAAGAAACCGACAAGCCGGCAAAGATCGTCGAGATCTTTACCGATGGTGCCTGTAGCGGCAATCCCGGCCCCGGTGGCTGGGGTGCCATCCTGCGCTATGGCGCGACGGAGAAGGAACTCTCCGGCGGCGAAACGCCGACCACCAATAACCGCATGGAATTGATGGCGGCGATCGTCGCGCTGGAGACGCTGAAGCGGCCCAGCGACGTCGCCGTCTATACCGACAGCCAATATGTGAAGAACGGCGTCACCGCCTGGATGCATGGCTGGAAGAAGAATGGCTGGCGCACCGCCGACAAGAAGCCGGTGAAGAATTCAGACCTCTGGCAACGGCTCGACCACGCCTGCAAACCGCACAAGATCTCCTGGCATTGGGTGAAGGGCCATTCCGGCCATCCGGAGAACGAACGCTGCGACGCCCTTGCCCGCGCCGCCATCGTCGATCTGCGCAACCAGGATGTGCTTTAGTTAGCGCAGCAGCTCGAGCTCGGGGGCTGCGCCCAGGCGGAGATGCACGATGGCATTCTGGCCGTAATGGCGGCCGAGCGTTGCCACGACATCCGGCGCAATATCGAAGATGAGACAGCTCTGCTCCGGCTGCCAGGCGCCAGTGGGATCGCGACCTTCAGCCGCCAGCGCGAACAACCGCTGCTCGCCGATCCAGTTCCATAGCTCCGTCTCGCGGGCCGCATTCTCGGTATCGCTGAGGATCACGCTTTCCGGATTCCAGGCGGTGATGATGGTGCCACACTCGGCACCGTGACGCCGCAGCAGATTGTCGATCGCCGGGTCAAGCCGGCCGATATTTACGACCGTTTCACCGTCATCCTCGAAGATGACGTAATCGGTCCGCTGATAGGCCGCCAGCAAGTCAGAACCGATCGCCGTCATACTGCCTCCCACCCATCATTGCTCTACACGCCGCATCTGCGCATCTCAGGGGAAGCGCGACAGGACTTCCAGGAAATCATCGCCATAGCGTGCGACCTTGCGCTCGCCAATACCGGAAATGGTCAGGAATTCATCGAGGTCCTGCGGCTTCCGATGGGCGATTTCGATCAGGGTCGCATCATGGAAGATGACATAGGGCGGCACATTCTGCTCCGCCGCCAGCTCACGCCGCCGCGCCTTGAGCGCATTCCAGAGATCCGGGTCGACGCCGCCCGGCCCCAATTGCATGGCATAGCTGCGACGGGACTTCTTGCCCCCGAGCTTGACCGTGGGCTTGCGCAAGGTGAGACGGGTGAGGCCCTTCAGGACCGGCTTGGCGGATTGGTCCACGGCCAGCGTATTGAAGCCGTCGCCATCGACTTCGAGATAGCCGAGCGAGACCATCTGGCGGGCCAGCAGCTTCCAGTCATTGACGCCGAGATCCTGGCCGACACCGAAGGTCGGCAGCTTGTCGTGGCCGTATTGCGTGACTTTGTCGGTATTCTCCCCGCGCAGCACATCGATGAGATGGCCGACACCGAAACGCTGGCCGGTGCGCAGGATGGCGGAGAGCAGCTTCTGCGCCGCCACGGTCGCATCCCAGGTGGTGCCGGGCTCCTGGCAGATATCGCAATTGCCGCAGGGCTTCGACGCCTCGCCGAAATAGGCGAGCAACGCGACGCGCCGGCAATCGGTCGCCTCGCAGAAATGCAGCATGGCATCGAGCTTGCGGCGCTCGACCCATTTGCGTTCATCGGGTGCTCCCGATTCGGCGATGCGCCGGCGCAACAGCACCACATCAGCCAATCCGAAGGCGAGCCAGGCCTCGGCCTGCCCGCCATCGCGACCGGCGCGGCCGGTCTCCTGGTAATAGGCTTCGATGCTGCCCGGCAGATCGAGATGGGCGACAAAGCGGACATCGGGCTTGTCGATCCCCATGCCGAAAGCAACCGTCGCCACCATGACGATGCCGTCTTCGCGGATGAAGCGTTCCTGGTTGCTCCGCCGCAAATCGGCGCTCATCCCGGCATGATAAGGCAAGGCGGTGACGCCGCGTTCGGTCAGCCAGGCGGCCGTTTCCTCGACCTTCTTGCGCGACTGGCAATAGATGATGCCGGCGCTGCCCGGCTGCTCGGTTTCGATGATCTGCAGGATCTGGCGCTTGGGGTCGCTCTTCTCGACGATGCGGTAGCGGATATTCGGCCGGTCGAAGCTGTCGATATAGATCGCCGCCTCATCGAGCGCCAGACGCTGGCGGATCTCCTGCTGGGTCTCGCGATCGGCGGTCGCTGTCAAGGCGATGCGCGGCACCTTGGGGAAACGCTCATGCAGGACCGAGAGCTGGATATAGTCAGGCCGGAAATCATGCCCCCATTGCGACACGCAATGCGCCTCATCGATGGCGAACAAGGCCAACGGCAAGGTTTCGAGAAGCTCCAGGAAGCGCGGCGTCAGCAGGCGTTCGGGTGCCACATAGAGCAGCTTGAGCTCACCACGGCGCAATTGCCGGACGATATCGCCCATTTCCTCGAAGCTGAGGCTGGAATTGAGGAAGGCAGCGGCGACGCCCATCTGCTGCAGGGCCGCGACCTGGTCCTGCATCAGGGCAATCAACGGCGAGATGACGATGCCGATACCGTCACGCAGCAAGGCGGGGATCTGGTAGCAGATCGATTTGCCGCCGCCGGTCGGCATCAGCACCAGCGCGTCACCGCCTTCGGCCACATGGCGGATGATATCCGCCTGGCGGCCGCGAAAGGCCTGGTGGCCATAGACCTTCTGTAAGAGATCGAGCGCCGGATCGACGTCAGCCGTGATTGCCCGAGCGGGCATGCATTCCCCCGAATCGATCAGGGGCGGCGGCACCGTGCCACCGCCCCTGTCTTTAGACCTTATCTCCGCCCGGTCGGCAACCGGCTTGCGGCAACCGCCTTACAGCAGCTTTATCACCGCTTCGGCACTGGAGACTTCGAAAGCACCCGGGGCTTCCACATTGAGCGCCTTGACCACGCCGTCATTGACGACCATGGCATAGCGGCTGGCGCGCAGGCCCATGCCGTAGCCGGTGCCGTCCATGGTGAGGCCGACCGCCTTGGAAAAATCGGCATTGCCATCGGCCAGCATCAGCACCTTGTCGGTGGCATTCTGCTGCTTGCCCCAGGCATCCATGACAAAGGCGTCATTGACCGAGAGACAGGCGACGGTATCGACGCCCTTGCTCTTGATCTGATCGAAATGATTGACGAAGCCCGGTAGATGCTTGGCCGAGCAGGTCGGGGTGAAGGCACCGGGCAGCGCGAAGAGAACAACCTTCTTGCCTTTGAAGAGATCATCGGTGCTGACGGTCTGCATGCCGTCCTTGTCCATGAATTTCAGCGACACATTGGGGATACGGTCACCAATCTTGATGCTCATCGCCTGATCCTTTCTGCGAGATGGACATGTGGCTGGAAAGATAGGCAAGCGCGGCGGCGCTGCCAAGTCCGCAATAAAGCCTTTATTTTTAAGGCTTTTCGCTGTCAGCGCGATCATTACAAACGGCGACTTACCGGCCCCTAGGCCGATCCGACGCTAGGAGCCGCCCGCTTTGGCGATCGCCTTCAGGACTTCGTCACTGGTCAGCAATTCCGGCAGGATGATGCCGGTCGTTGCCGCCGGGCCATAGACGATATTGAAGGGAATGCCGTAGCGGCCATGCGCCGACAGATAACGGGCAATGGTGTCGTCCGGTTTGGTCCAGTCCGCCTGCATACGCACGACATCACTCTGCTGTAACCGATCGGCAACCGGCGACCGGTCGATCACCAGGTGCTTGTTGGCTTGGCAGGTAACGCACCAGGCAGCGGTGACATCGACCATGACAACCTTGTTCTGCCGCACCAGACTGGCGATCCGCGCCTCGTCAAACGGCTCCCAGCTCAAGGCCGCTTCGGTTGCCTGGGCGTCGCCGGTATTGAGCCAGCCGAGCCGCACGCCCAGCACGGAACCAAGCCACAAGGCCGAGCCGATCAGCGCCAAAGCAAGACCGCGCTTCAGCCAGACCATCCAGCGACCGGGACGCGGCAGCCAGGCGGCGAGTCGCGGTTGCGCCGCCACCAGCAGATAGGGTGTCGCCAGGCCGATGCCGAGCGTCACGAAGATCATCAGGATCTCCCGGCTGCCGCGCGACAGGGCAAAGCCGACAGCGGTGCCGACAAAGGGCGCCGAACAAGGTGTCGCCAGCAAGGTCGCCAGCATGCCGATCAGGAAGGATTTCATCAGCGGATGGCGGTCGGTGCGATCGACGCTGACCGCCGCAGCGCCGGCGAAGCGCGGCATGGTGATCTCGAACCAGCCGAAGAGATTGGCGGCAAAGCCGAGGCAGACCAGCAGCATGAAGCCGAGGAAGAGCGGCTGCTGGAATTGGATGCCCCAGCCAATCGCCGCCCCCGACAGCTTGAGACCGATGAGTGCGCCGGCCAGCAACACGAAAGCGGTGAGGATGCCGGCTGCGGTGGCAAGAAAGCTGAAGCGGATATGCCACCGCTCGGCCCCGGCATGATCGGCAAGGCCGGCGAGCTTCAAGGCCAGCACCGGCAGCACACAGGGCATGACATTGAGGATCAGGCCACCCAGCAGCGCCACGCCGAGGATCGGCAGCAGATGGAGCCAACTGGTGCGATGGCCCGGTGGATCGACCAGCAGGCCGGTCGTCGTCGGCCGTGCCTTGGTCTCCAGGCCCCGCATGTCATCGGTGACGGTCAAAGTGAGATCGGCGCCTTTCAGTTTCGGCGCTGCGGCTTCCGCTTTCACCGGAACCACCAGCCGCGCCGACAAGGCATCATCAGCGATATCGACCCGCGGTACACCGAAATCGAGGCCGGTCGGCCCCTCCACCATGATATCGGGACCGAGCAGCGGCAGGCTGTCCGAGGCGATATCGGCGACCAGCTCGCCGTCACGGGAAATGCCGAGCTGGGTCAGGCGCAGGCCGCTGCCGGCACCATCGCCGGGGACCAAGGCGCGGAAGCGGTTGATCAGCGGTGCATCGTCACTGAGATCGGCGGGTGCTGCGGGAATCCCGAGCACCAGCACGGCCTCTTGCGGGATGCAGACGGTGGCGCAGACGAGGTAATGGATCTGCGCCCGGATGGTGATCGGCTGACCCGGCACCTCCGGATGGGCGGTGATCGGGAACACCACCTGGTCCTCATAGCCGAAGGTCTGCAGGCCGAAGAGCTGGAAGCGATGGGGGAGCGGCCAGGCGAGATCGGCAGCGGCCAGGTTCTTCGACCCCGCATAATCAATGGTCAGCGGAAAGCCGGCATCGCCCGGACTGCGCCAATAGGTCTTCCAGCCAGGCTTCATGGTCATGTCCAGGCCGAGCGGGACAGCCGTCAGCTCGCCACCGCCGGTGACGGCCGAGATCAGCCGCGCGGCCGCCTGGTCATTGCTGACAGTGTCGCTGGCCAGGCTCTCGGCGCGGACGCCGGACACGTTTTGCAACCCAAGCCCGATGAGCAGTGTTAGGAGAAGGAACCAGTCCCACAGCCGGCTATGGTGGTGCCGTCCCGGATGCAGAGCGGCAGCCGGGGACAGGGTTGGTTTACGATTTGCCAATGAGTTCGCAGTCATGATTACGGGACGTCTTATACGCCAGATCGGCCGGCAATGCCCGACAGATTTCGGTGATATCTTGTCGCTCCCGCCTTTGCCAAGTAGAGTATGCTCATGAAAAGAGGTCTTACACATCAAGGCTTTATGACCGGTCAGCTGCTGGTCGCCATGCCGCAGATGCGGGACGCGCGCTTCACCCGGACGGTCATCTATATATGTGCCCATACCAGCGATGGGGCCATGGGCCTGGTGATTAACCGATTGGTGGGGTCGTTAACCTTTCCCGATCTTTTGGAACAGCTTGGCATCGACGGTCCGGTCAAGGGCGAGCATATCCGGATCCGCAGCGGCGGGCCGGTGGAGACTGGCCGCGGCTTTGTGCTGCACAGCGCCGATTACCAGGAGGACGCCACCCTGCGGGTCGGCACCGAGGTTGGCCTGACCGCTACCCTGGACATCCTGCGCGATATCGCCGCCGGCGGCGGTCCGAAGCGCAGCCTGTTGGCGCTCGGCTATGCCGGCTGGGGACCGGGGCAGCTCGATTCCGAGATCCAGGCCAATGCCTGGCTCTGTGTGCCGGCCGATGAGGAACTGATCTTCGACGACCGGCTGACCGACAAATGGGAGCGCTGTATCAGCAAGCTCGGCGTCGACTTCACCCTGCTCTCCGGCGATGCCGGCCACGCCTGACGCGGCGGAATAGTTAGCCCGCAATCCTCAGATCTTGCCGAATACCCGCTCGGTCGCGCGACCGCGTTCCGGCAGTCCCGGCCCGCGAAAGCCGCGCGCTGCCAGCAGGTTTTCCAGCACCAGGTCATAGAGCATGTGATCCTGCCAGCGGCCGTTGATCTTCAAGCAGCTATGGGCCAGGCCGATCGGCTGGAAGCCGAATTTCTTCAAGAGCTTCTGGCTGGCCTCGTTATGGGCGAGACAAGCCGCCTCGATGCGGTGGAGATGCAGGTCGTGAAAGGCGAAAGGGAGGACCAGGCTCAACGCCGCCGACATCAAGCCGTGCCGGGTATAGCTCTCGCCCAGCCAATAGCCGATATTGGCGGCCTGGGCGACACCGCGGCGGATGCCGTTGAGATTGATGCCGCCGACCAACCGGTCCGCGGTCAGGCGATCCGCGCCGCTGCCATTGCCGCGCCGTTCGAAGATATGGAAGCCATAGGCGATGTCCGAGCGCCAGTCGCGCGCCATGCGGTTGGTGCGGTCGCGATAGGTGTTACGGGAGACCGCCTCCTCGCCCCAGCTCGGCTCCCAGGGTTCCAGGAAGGCCCGGCTGGCGCCGCGCACCTTGCTCCAGTGCTGGTAATCGCGCAGGCGCGGCGGTCGCAGATAGACCTGGTCGTTTTCTAGAAGCGGCGGTGTCGGCGAATAATGCGGCCCGTTCCCGAACATGCCGCCACTCCTAATCAGGCAAAATGCGCCTTTACCTTATCATAGGCCATGACCTGACCGACAGGCCCGAGGCTGACCAGGGTCGGCGGCGTTTGCAGGAAGCGCCTGGTGACACGGCGGATATCGTCCGGCGTCACTGCGTCAATCCGGGCGATGACTTCGGAAACGGGAATTGCGCGGTCGAAGATCAGCACCTGGTTGGCGAGCTGCTCACAGCGATTGCTGGTCTTCTCACGTGACATCAGGGTGCCGGCCTTGAGCTGCACGGCGGCGCGGCGCACCTCGTCATCATCGAGATCGTGCGGCAGCTTGGCGAGCTCCTCGCAGATCACCGGCATCATCTCGGCGACTTCATCCTCGCCGGTGCCGGCATAGATGCCGAACACGCCGGAATCGTTGAAGGAGGTGGTGAAGCTGTTGATGCTGTAGACGAGGCCGCGCTTCTCGCGCACTTCCTGGAACAGGCGCGAGGACATGCCGCCGCCAAACAGCTGCGACATCACCGACGCCGTGTAGTGATCGGGATCGGTATGCGAGACGCCGTCGAAACCCAGCACCACATGGACCTGCTCGAGATCGCGCTGCAGGCGCAGATCGCCACCGCGATAGTCGGCGGCTTCGGTCGACGGCTGCGCACCGGTGGGCAGATTGTTGAAGGCCTTGAGCGCCAGTTCCACCAGGCGGTCATGATCGACCTTACCGGCGGCGCAGAGCACCATCTGATCGGCGCGGTAGCAGCCGCGCAGATAATTGGCAACGACATCGCGCGGCAGATCCTTGACGATATCCGCACGCCCCAGAACCGGACGGCCCATGGCCTGGTCGGGGTAAGCGACTTCCTGGAAATGATCGAAGATGATGTCGTCCGGCGTGTCTTCCGCCTGGCCGATCTCCTGCAGCACCACGGCCCGTTCGCGGGTCAGCTCCGCCGCTTCATAGGTCGAGTTCTGGATGATGTCGGCGATGATATCGACGGCAAGCGGCACGTCATCGGCGAGCACGCGGGCGTAATAAGCGGTCTGCTCGCGCCCGGTATAGGCGTTGAGATAGCCGCCGGCCGCCTCGATCTCGAGAACGATGTCGCTGGCGCTGCGTCGCTTGGTGCCCTTGAAGGCCATGTGTTCCAGGAGATGGGCGACGCCGTTATGCGCCGCCGGTTCATGGCGCGTCCCCACTGCCGCCCAGACGCCGATCGCCACGGTTTCCACCGATTGCATATTGTCGGTGGCCACCCGGAAGCCATTCGGCAGGGTGGTCACGCGGACGGTGGAAGCTGGGTCGGCAGTCGTGATCCGGGCCTGCTGGTTCTGGGCTTGCGCCATTCTCTCTCCTAGCTCGCCGGCCCCGGACGGGACCAGCACATCGTTACATTTCAACTGTTTAGATTGTATCAGCCGCGCCGCTCCGCAAGCACGAAGTCCTTCACCCGGGCAAGATCATTCGGCAGCACAGTCATGCGTTCCGGACGATCGTAGAGGTCGGCGAGGTGGTCCGGCAAGGGTGCTTTCCGGCCGGTCGCCCGGGCCACGGCATCCGGGAACTTGGCCGGATGGGCGGTACCCAGGGCAATGATCGGGGTTTCCGGGTCGCGCCGCTTGGCGACCGCAGCGGCCAGGCCGATGGCGCTATGGGGATCGATCAGCTCGCCGGTCTGGCGGTAGAGATCACGCATGACGGTGATGGTGGCCTCGTCATCGAAGGCCGCGGCGCCGAACAGCTTGTCGACCAGGCCCCAGGTCTGGCGCGGGGCGGTCAGCTTGCCCTTGCTGCGGAAGTCATTCATCGCCGTCGTCAAGGCAGCGCCGTCGCGGCCATAGAGATCGAACAGCAGGCGCTCGAGATTGCTGGAGACCTGGATATCCATGCTGGGGCTGAGGCTGGGCTCGACCGCAGTGATCTCCATCGCCGCATCATTGAAGAAGCGGGTCAGGATATCGTTGCGGTTGGAGCCGACGATCAGTGGGGCGAGATCGAGGCCCATCTGGCGGGCGCCGTAGCCGGCGAAGATGTTGCCGAAATTGCCCGAGGGCACCGAGAAGCCGATCGGCCGGTCGGGCGCACCGAGGGCCACGGCGCCGACGACGTAATAGACGATCTGCGCCATCACGCGCGCCCAGTTGATGGAATTGACCGCCGACATGTTCACCCGGTCGCGGAAGGCGTGGTCGTTGAACATCGCCTTCACCATGTCCTGGCAATCGTCGAAGGTGCCTTCGATGGCGATGTTGAAGACATTGGCTGAGGGAATGGTCGTCATCTGCCGGCGCTGCACTTCCGAAACGCGGCCCTTCGGATGCAGGATGAAGATGTCGATGGCATCGCGGTCACGGCAGGCTTCCAAAGCTGCAGAGCCGGTATCGCCGGAGGTGGCACCGACGATGGTGACGCGCTGGCCGCGCTGCTTCAGCACATGATCGTAGAGCCGGCCGACGAGTTGCAGGGCGACATCCTTGAAGGCCAGCGTCGGCCCATGGAAGAGCTCCATCAGCCAGAGATTGTCGTCGATCTGCTTCAAGGGCGTCACCGCCTGATGGCGGAAGGTACTGTAGGCGTCGGTCACCATGGCAGTGAAATCGGCACGGCTGATCTTGCCGCCGAGGAAGGGCAGCATCACCTCGACGGCGATCTCGGCATAGGATTTACCGCGCAGGCCGGCGATCGTCTTCTTGTCCAAGCCGGGCCAGGATTGCGGCACATAGAGGCCGCCATCGCGGGCAAGACCCGCCAGCAGGACATCGTCAAATTCCAGCGCGGGGGCCGCGCCACGGGTGCTGATATAACGCACGGTCTTAATCCTCTGTCACAATGGGCCGGGACTTAATGGCCGGCCATGTTCGGGGCAAGCTGCCGCCAAGGCCAATGAGAAATTGGCCACGGACCGATGCAGCGGGCAAATGGCCCCGCAATTCACCCGGAACAGCGCGTCATTCGCCCAGATAGCGGCGTTTCAGATGCGCCTTGAAAATATTGCTATCCAGGGGCTTGCCGGTGGCCTTGGCGACGATTTCCGGGGTCGACAGGCTGGAGCCGAGACCGTGCACGTTTTCCGCCAGCCACGACCGCAGCGGGCTGAAATCGCCCCGGCCGATGGCAGCCGGGATCTCCGGCTTCGCCGCCACGGCAGCGCCGAAGATCTGCGCCGCCGTCATCGCCCCCAGGCTGTAGCAGGGGAAATAGCCGAAGGCACCGTCGAACCAATGGATATCCTGCAGGCAGCCTTCACGGTCGCTGGGCACCTTGAGGTCGAGCAGCTTCTCGAAGCCCTCATTCCAGGCGCCCGGCAGATCGGCGACCTGGAGATCGCCGGCGATCAGCGCCTGCTCCAGGCGGTAGCGCAGGATGACGTGGGCGGGATAGGTGACCTCGTCGGCATCGACCCGGATGAAGCCCGGCTTCACCTGGGTATAGAGCCGGCGCAGATTGTCCGGCGCCAGCGCCGCCTCGTGGCCGGGGAAGGTCTCGATCAGCAGCGGCGACAGGTAAGAGAAGAACTCGGCGCTGCGGCAGGCCTGCATTTCCATCAGCAGCGACTGGCTCTCATGCACCGTCATGCCGCGCGCCTGGCCGACCGGCTGCAGGCGCCAGGAGACCGGCAATTGCCGCTCATAGAGCGCATGGCCGGTCTCGTGGATAATGCCCATCAGCGCATAGACGAACTGGTTCTCATCGTAGCGGGTAGTGATGCGAACATCGTCCGGCGTGCCACCGCAGAAGGGATGCAGGCTGGTATCTAGTCTGCCGTGATCGAAGTCGAAGCCGAGGGTCGCCATGACGCGTTCGCCCAGGGCCTTCTGTTTCTCGAGCGCGAAGGGGCCGCGCGGCTCGACCGGCGCCGGCGCCTTGGCTTGGCGCTCCAGCACGGCCGCGAGGAAGCCCGGCAGGAAGGCCGCATAATCGGCGAAGATCGGATCGATCGCCGCCACCCGGGCGCCCGGCTCATACTGGTCCATCAGCGCTTCATAGGGCGAACAGCCGAGCTGCGTTGCCTTGGCATCTGCCGCCTTGCGGGTGAGCGCCAGCAGGTTTTCGAGATGCGGTTTCACGGCAGCGAAGTCGGCGGCCGGCCGGGCCTGGCGCCAGACCGATTCGCAGGCGGCACTCGCCTTGGTCAGGGCCTCGACCAGATCGGCATCAAGCGCGGTTGCATGCACATAGAGCCGGTGCATCTCGCCGAGATTGGCGCGCTGCCAGATATCGAGCTCGTTGCCATCGGCCGCCTGCGCCAGCAGGTCGCCGGTGGCGCTGGCGGTCAGCATCTCATGGCTGACGACGTCGATCGCCGCCAGCTGCTCGGCGCGTGACTCATGGCCGCCTTCCGGCATCATCGCCGACATGTCCCAATGCAGCATGCCCGCGGCTTCGCGCAGCGCCGACCAGCGGCGGAACCGGCCTTCCAGCCGGCGATAGGCATCCATAGCCGTCATGACTGGCGCTCCTCAGCAGGCTTTTGCGCGGTGCCGGCCTGGTCGACCGGGCGGTAGTGATAGATAAAATAAATGACGATCAGGGCCGCCGCCAGCAGCGCCCAGGTGATGGCATATTGCAGGTGGTCGTTGGGCAGGTTGATCCGCGTCTGCCCGCCCATCGGATAGGTCCCCGGAATGTCGCTGGCCGCCGCTTCCACATAGATGTCGCTGCGGGCCTGTAATCCGGCCTTCGCCACCATGGCCGGCAGATCGAGGAAGAACCAGACATTCTTGTCGGGCTCGTTATCGGGCTGCAGGAAGGACTGGCGCTGCGACAGACGGACGACGCCGTCCATCGTCAACTCGCCGGCGAGCTGACCCTGTGGCCGTGCCGCGGCCAGCTTCTTGGTGTCGGGCACCCAGCCGCGATCGACGAGGACAGTACCGCCATTGTCGAGCACGAAGGGCGTCACGATGTGGTAGCCGACATTACCGTTCATCGAACGGGCGGCGAGATACATCTCGTGATCATTCTGGTACTGACCGGTCAGGCGCACCCGGCGATATTCCGCCTCCGCAAGATCGGATCCCACCGGCGGCAGATCGATCGGCGCCGCGGTGATGCGCGCCTGGCGATCGGCGATCAGGCCTTCCTTCCACTGCAGCCTTTCCACCTGCCAGATCGTGAGGCCGATCATGATCAGGACGCAGGGAATGGTGAAGACGGTCGGCCACAAGGTCGGCCGGAAAACGCGTTTACTCGACGCCATGATCACACTCGCAACAATCAAGCCCGGTTGTCGTCGCGCTGCGCCGGTGCTTTGAAGCCTTGCGGCAGATGACGATATTGCAGGGCGATGAGAATGCCTTTTGCTGGACGCAGCAGGCCAAGGGAGCCACCGAGAATCAGGATCGCCGCCAAGGCGAAGATCACCAGCGGCGGCAGATCGAACCAGGCCCAGAGGACGAAAACGAAGGGGACGGCCAGCGCCAGCACGATGAACATGACGAAGACGGCGGGGCCGTCACCGCTATCGGCGGCTTTCAATGGCAGGCCGCAGACATCGCAGGTCTCGGCCAGGGTCAGATAGCCAGCAAAAAGCCTGCCGCGTCCGCAGCGCGGACAGCGGCAGGCTAAGCCGGTGGCAATGGGTGACGGGGAAGCGCTCATGACTCCTCAGGCCGCAACAGCGCGATAGAGAAGAACGCTCGCCCGCATCAACCCTGTCTTACTCTGCGTTGAAGGGGCCGGAACCGCCGCCCCAGATGTAGACGAAGATGAACAGGAACAGCCACACGACGTCGACGAAGTGCCAGTACCAGGCCGCCGCCTCGAAGCCGAAATGATGATCCGGCTTGAAATGGCCCTTGAGGGCGCGGAACAGGCAGACCGCCAGGAAGGTGGTGCCGACGATCACGTGGAAGCCGTGGAAACCGGTCGCCATGAAGAAGGTCGAGGCGAAGACGGTGTCCTTGAAGCCGAAAGCGGCATGGCTGTACTCGTAGGCCTGGCAAGCGGTGAAGCTGAGGCCGAGGAGGACGGTGATGGTCAGGCCCTGAATGAGACCCTTGCGATCGCCCTCACGCAACGCATGGTGCGCCCAGGTGACAGTGCAGCCCGAGGTCAGCAGGATCAGCGTGTTGAGGAGCGGCAGTTCGAACGGATCGAACGGACGGATGGTCTTCGGCGGCCAGATGCCACCAATCCCGGCCTTGGGGAACAGCGAGGCATCGAAGAAGGCCCAGAACCAGCCGACGAAGAACATCACTTCCGAAGCGATGAACAGGATCATGCCGTAGCGCAGGTGAAGCTGCACCACCGGCGTGTGATCGCCGGCATGCGCCTC
>DATMUQ010000273.1:0-21786 GCA_035563795.1 Terriglobales bacterium
TTTCCAGCCGGCATTGAGGCGGTCGGCCGAGGTGACGGCGAGCAGCCCTGCACCGGGGAAGCGGCCGAGGAGGTCGCCCATCGCGATCGCCGCTTCCGGCGCAACGGCACCGGTATAGACGATGGCGAGCTCGGCGCCTTCGGCCGGTTGCCGCAGCCAATAGCCGCCCTTGATGATGCCATCGCGCAGATCCGGGGTCATCGGCCGGATGATCTGTTCGAGCGAGCGGGTGGAAAGGCGAAGATAGACCGAGCCGCCATCGCGCTCATGCAGCCAGGCATCCGCCGCCTTGCCGTCATCCGTCACCTTCTTGGGCGCCCGCTGGATATAAGCGAGAGCCCATTGCAGGATGGCGCCGAGCTCGTCCACATAGGTCGGCTCGAAGCTGGCGATGCCGTCCTGGGCCATGCCGATCAGCGGCGTCGAGACCGATTGATGGGCACCGCCTTCCGGGGCGAGGGTGATGCCGGATGGCGTCGCCACCAGGATGAAGCGGGCATCCTGGTAACAGGCATAGTTGAGGGCATCGAGGCCGCGAGCGATGAAGGGGTCGTAGAGCGTCCCGATCGGCAACAGGCGCCGGCCGAAGATTTCGTGCGACAGGCCCAAGGCCGCCAGCATGAGGAACAAGTTGTTCTCGGCGATGCCAAGCTCGAGATGTTGCCCCGCGGGACCCTTCGACCAGCGCTGGCCCGACATCAGCTTGCGCGACTGGAAGACGTCCTCGACCGGATTGACGTCGAACACGCCGCGGCGGTTGACCCAGGGGCCGAGATTGGTGGAGACCGTCACATCGGGTGAGGTGGTGACGATGCGCTCGGCGAGCTTGCTGTCGCCCCGGGCGATCTCAGCCAGGATCTGGCCGAAGCCCTGCTGGGTCGACATCTCGCCGCGGGTCGCTGGCAAGGGCAGGGTGCCGATCTCGATCGCCGGTACCTGCAGGCGCCGCCGCCCCTTGGCGTTGAACGGCACCCGGGCGAGCAACCGGTCCAGTTCTTCCGCCGAGCGATTGAGGCCGGCCGTCTTCGACCATTCTTGGCCATCGACGATATGGTTCGCCGATTTGAAGGCCCGCATCTGGTCCGGCGTCATCAGGCCGGCATGGTTGTCCTTGTGCCCGGCAAGCGGCAGCCCGCGGCCCTTGATGGTGTAGCAGATGAAGCAGACCGGCTGATCGGTATCGATCGCCTGGAAGGCTTCCAGCACGCTTTCCAGGCAATGGCCGCCGAGATCGGTCATGGTGGCGACCAGCTCGGCGTCATCCATTGCCGCGACCAGATCGCGGCTGGCGGGATTGGTGAGATCGGCCAGCAATTGCTTGCGCCAGGCATCGCCGCCCTGGAAGGTCAGCGCCGAAAAGAGGTCGTTGTCGCATTCGTCGAACCAGTCGAGGATTGCCTCGCCGCCGGGGCGCTGCCGCAGCGCCTGCAGCTTCTTGCCGTATTTCACCGTGACGACACGCCAGCCCATATTCTCGAAGGTCGAGATCAGCTTGTTGGTGAGCGGGGCGGAAATGACCGCATCGAGGCTCTGGCGGTTGTAATCGATGATCCACCAAGTGTTGCGCAGGCCATGCTTCCAGCCTTCGACCAGGGCCTCGTAGATATTGCCCTCGTCGAGCTCGGCATCGCCGGCCAGCGCCACCATGCGGCCGGCCGGCCAATTGTTCTGCTCGCCGGGCCGGCCCCAGTCATGGGCGTGGATGTAATCCTGCACCAGGCTGGCGAAAGAGGTCATGGCGACGCCGAGCCCCACCGAACCGGTGGAGAAATCGACGTCATCCGTGTCCTTGGTGCGTGAGGGATAGGATTGCGCCCCGCCCAGGGCCCGGAAGTCCTTCAGCTTCTGCAGGTCCTGATTGCCGAGCAGGTATTGGATGGCGTGGAAGACCGGCGAGGCATGTGGCTTCACTGCGACCCGGTCTTCCGGCCTGAGCACGGCGAAATACAGCGCCGTCATGACGGTGACCAGCGAGGCCGAGGAAGCCTGATGACCGCCGACCTTCAAGCCGTCGACATTCTCGCGGCCATGATTGGCGTGATGGATGATCTGGGTCGAGAGCCAGAGCACCTTGCGCTCGAGATCGTGCAGGACCTCGAGCGGGAAGGGCAATTGTTCCGTCGGCGTTGTCGAAGCGATCTCTCTGCCGGCGATGGCCATGCGTCACCTTCTCATCCAACGGAAATGGATACTGCAGTCACACCACCTTCAAGGCCTGTTCGAGGTCGGCCAGGAGATCATCCGGATCCTCGATGCCGATCGAGAGGCGGATGCTGCCTTCGGTGATACCGAGCTCCTCGCGTTCCTTGGCCGGAATGCCGGAATGGGTGGTCGAGGCTGGATGGCAGACCAGGGATTCCGTGCCGCCCAGACTGACCGCCAGCTTGATCAGCTGGAAGCGGTTGAGGACCTTGAAGGCCTGTTCGCGCCCGCCCTTAACGGTGAAGGAGAAGGTGGAGCCTGCACTCTTGCACTGCTTGGCGAAGAGCTTGGCTTCGGCGCTGCCCGGTTCCAGGAAGCCGAGATAATTGACGTCCTCGACAATCGGTTGCTCGCGCATGAATTCGGCGATCAGTCTGGCCGATTGATTGGCCCGGTCCATACGCAGGCTCAGGGTCTCCAGCGAACGGCCGATCAGCCAGGCACTGTGGGGGTCGAGCTGGGTGCCGAGCAGGCCGCGCATCTTGCGCACGTTTTGCACCAGTTCGGCATTGCCGGCGACGGCACCCGCCACGAGATCGCTATGGCCCGCCATGTATTTGGTGACGGAATAGGCGACGAGATCGGCACCGAAGTTGATCGCCGGCTGATAAAGCGGCCCGAGGAAGGTGTTGTCGACCACCAGCACCGGGCGGTGTCCGTCGCGCATGCCATGCTGCTGGCATTGCCCGGCGACCAGGCCGATATCGACCAGGGTGTTGGTGGGATTGGCCGGTGTTTCCACCAGCACCATGCCGAGCGGGCCATGGCGCGACGCCTCGTTGAGTGCCTCGGTGATGCCGGCGACGCTCATCCCGTCGGTCATCGGCACCACATGGATGCCGAGATTAGGAATGAGCGAGGCGAACATCGAGGAGGTGCCGCCATAGATCGGCTTGCTGATGACGACCGACATGCCGGGTTTGAGGAAAGCCAATGCCACCGTGCCGATCGCCGACATGCCGCTGGAGAAGACCAGGGCATCCTCGGCGCCGTCCAGCAGCGCGATCTTGTCCTCCAGCATCTCCAGGTTGGGATTGTTGAAGCGTGAATAGACGAGACCCGAGGCTTCATTGGCGCCGGGCCGCACCCGACCCGAAGTGATGTCGAAGAAACGGGCGCCGTCTTCGGCGGTGGCGAAGACGAAGGTGGAGCTGAGGAACAAAGGCGGCTTCACCGCACCTTCGGAGAGCTTCGGATCATAGCCGTAGCTCATCATCAGGGTCTGCGGGGTGAGCTGGTGCGAGCCGATCTGGCGCTTGTGATAGAGCTGCTTCTGTTTCATGGCATGCCTCGCTGGATAGGACGGGACACAGGGATGGATCGGAGCTCGATCGGGCCAAGGCTGCAGCCCGAGCGTTGTGCGCTATGATATAGCAAAGCCGGCACAATATCTTGCCGTCTGCACTCTTTCATGGGAGTTTAATGGCAGATTTTTGCGCTACGGATGTAATTGTGGAAAAATTTGCCAATCCCGATCTGGACGATATCGATCACCGTATCCTCGCCGCCTTGCAGGAGAATTGCCGCATCACCCTGGCGGAATTATCCGAACGAGTAGGGCTGTCACAGTCACCGTGTTTGCGCCGGTGGAAACGATTGGAGGCGGATGGGCTGATCACCGGCTATACGGCGCAGCTCGACATGCGCAAGCTCGGCCGCAAGATCACCGCCTTCGTGCAGGTACGGCTGGCCAATCACCAGGCCTCCACCATCGCCGCTTTCGAACAGGCGATGCGCCAGAGCGCCCAGGTCCGAGAATGCTTCCTGATGACGGGCCAGCGCGACTATTTCCTGCGGGTCCAGGTCAATGATCTCGAAGCCTATGACAGCTTCGTCAAATCCTGCCTGCAGAGCATCGATCATATCGCCTCGATCGACACCTCCTTCGCATTGCATGCGGTGAAATAGAGGCTGATCACATGCCGGTCACGGCTTTGCCGTTGATGGTTGGAAATGCGTTCTGGCCGCAGGACGCGGCGACGCGGTTATATTCCTCCGGCGTGTCGATCTTGAGCTGCTTTGTATTACGTTGCGTCTGGAAGATATCGATGGCGGCTTCCGTCGCCTTCTGCACCTGTGCCTTCAGATCTTGCAGCGCCCAGCTGCTGCCAGCACCCCAGACTGGCCTTTGCGTCACCCGCAGAATGCTTGCTTCCACATCCGATTTCAGGGTCGGCAGCAATTCTCGATCGAGTGCCACATGTTTCGCTTCATGTTGGCGCACGGCCTTATCGGCACAGCTGCCCGGCACCAGCTCGCTGGCAAGATAGACTGTAGTATCCCATCTGATCTTGACGGTTGCCCGCAGCAGCCGGGCACACCAATGCATGCCCCTGGGATCGGCCCGCATATCGCCATCCAGCTGGGCATGGAGCTCGGCCGATGTCGAGCCGAGTGTCTCCTGATAGTTCTGCAAGTCTGGAACGGTCTTATCCAGGCTGTCCCTGGCACTCAATGCGGTAATGTCGAGATGCCGGTCTTCCACGGGCTTCACGGTCAATACGTCGATGGTGATCTGCGGATTGACCTCCTCGTCACAGACCTCGGTGGCCGGTTGCCCGGAGGTTGTGCTGCAGGCGCCGAGCAGGATGAATCCGAGGGTGACGAGCAAGGCAAGTCCCCACGTCCTCACGCCCGGCATGATGCTGTTCTCCGATGACGACATGTCGTTGAGGATAGCGACAGGTCACGATACCTGCCAACGCTCATGATGAGCGCCGGTCAATCCGGCATCTGCGGATCACGCTGCACCGGGGGCGTGCCGACCGAGAGGCTGGCCTTGATGCCGGTCACCGCGGCCGGTTTCAGCCCCATGCGGCGGCAGATGCCGAGGATGAGATCGGCGCGGTTCAGGGTGTAGAAGTGGAACTGGTCGATGCCTTCGGCCATCAGCGCCCGGCATTGCTCGGTCGCCACCATGGCGGCGATCAGCTTGCGGGTTTCCGGATCGTCATCGAGCCCGCCGAAGAGATCATGCAGCCAGTCGGGTACGCTGGCGCCACACATACCGGAGAACTTCACCGTCTGGGCGTAACCGGTCACCGGCAGAATGCCGGGAACGATGGCGCTGTCGATGCCGGCGCGGCGCGCCCGGTCGATGAAGGTCAGGAAAACGTGGTTGTTGAAGAAATACTGGGTGAGGGCGCGATCGGCGCCGGCGTCGAATTTGCGCTTGAGATTATCGAGATCGGCATCGCTGGAAAGCGCCTGCGGATGGGTCTCGGGATAGGCCGCGACGCTGACCTCGAAAGCGGCGACGCGCTTGATGCCGGCGATGAGGTCGGCGGCATAGGCGTATCCTTGCGGATGCGGCTGGTAGATCTCGCCATTGGGGGCATCGCCGCGCAAGGCGACGATGTGGCGAATGCCAGCATCCCAATAGAGCCGCAGCAGATCGTCGATCTCGCCGCGGCTATGGCCGACACAGGTGAGATGGGCGGCCGGATGCAAGGCGGTTTCCTGGACGATGCGCTTCACCGTGGCGAAGGTGCTGTCGCGGGTGGTGCCGCCGGCGCCATAGGTCACGGAGACGAATTGCGGATGCAGCGGCTCCAGGGCGCGGACGGTGGCCCAGAGCTGCTCGCTCATTGCCGGTGCTTTGGGAGGAAAGAATTCGAAGCTGACCCGAGGCAGATTACTGATACGCGCGATCATCGGACTCCACTTCCGCTTCTGATATTATTCCTAAAAGCGGCGCAAACAGACACAGAATCACCGCTTTCACGCTAACATTGGCGGCATTGGCGGGCGAGCGGCAAATGCCGCAGCGGCATGATAATTTTCGACGCTTCGGTGAGTTCCACTCACGAGCCGCCCGGCTTCCCTTCTTTTTGAACGAGTGTTAAATAAGCTTGCCCAAGCCGAAAAGCGGGGGAAGAGGTCCAAGAAGAAGAGGGGAGAAGATCATGGCCAAGACGGTCGACCGTATCGCACTCGCGGGTGCCAGCCTGGGGACCCAGCGCCATCTGCTGGTGCATCGCTATCGCCCGAGCAAGGCCGCAGCCGATCCCCGCAAGATCTATATCCAGGCCTCGTTGCATGCCGACGAACTGCCGGGGATGATGGCGGTGCATCACCTGCTCGGCTTGCTGGATGAGGCCGACAAGGCCAATGCCATCGCGCAGGAAATCATCATCGTGCCGGTCGCCAATCCGGTCGGCCTTGCCCAGGTGATCAATGGCTATCACGCCGGCCGTGCCGATCTTTCCGGCAACGGCAATTTCAACCGCAATTGGCCGGATCTCTTTGCCGGCTTGCAGGACAAGGTCGAGGGCAAGCTCGGCGCGGATGCCAAGGCCAACAAGGCGGCGATCCGCAGCGCGATTGCCGCCGGCATTGCCGAGCGCAGCGATCCCGGCGAGGCGGATCAGTTGAAGCTGACCCTGGTGCGGCTCGCCTATGATGCCGACATGGTGATCGATGTTCATTGCGACGATGACTCGCTGATGCATCTCTACATGCCGGCGGATAACTGGGAGGAATACCAGGATCTCGCCGCCGAACTCGGTGCCGTTGCCTGCATGAGCTCCAGCGATTCCGGCAGCTTCTGTTTCGACGAAACCTTTTCGTTGCCCTGGAACAAGCTGCGGGCGGCAATCGGCGACAAGTTCCCGGTGCCGGCGGCACCTTTCGTGACGACGCTGGAACTGCGCGGCCAGCCGGATGTGTTCGACGATTTCGGTGCCGCCGATGCCAAGGCGATCTATCGCTTCTTGCAGCGGCACGGCGTCATTGCCGGCAATCCCGGCCCGGCGCCGAAGCTGCTCTGCACGGTTACACCGCTCGATGCTGCCGATGTGCCGCTGTCGCCGACGTCCGGCCTCATCGCCTATAAGCGCAATCTGGGTGATCAGGTAAAGAAAGGCGATCTGCTGGCGGAACTGATCGATCCCTTGGCCGAGGATGTCGCCAAGGCGCGGATCCCGATCTATTCCGCCAATGACGGCCTCATCCTGTCGCGGCGCCAGCACAAGCTGGTCAAGGCCGGCGACTACGTCAATATGATCGTCGGCAACGAGGTGCTGGCGCATCGCACCGCCAAGCTGATGACGGATTGATTGGCAGGAATAGATCGCCTTCGCGACATAACACTCTCACACTGTCACCCTCGGGCTTGACCCGAGGGTCCATGGCGGAACTAGCGCACATGCCTCTCCCATGGATGCCCGGATCAAGTCCGGGCATGACAAATGTGGAGCTTCAGCCCAGTGTGGCGACGAAAGCCTGCAAGGCTTTGAGCGGATCGGCCTGCTGCCAGACGCCCGGTGCGACGGCGATGAAGTCGGCGCCGGCCTTGGCAAAGATACCGGCGACTTCCGGCGTCTCGGCGAAGACCACACTGGGCACCGTCATCATCTCATTCCACCACTGCACCAGAGGCAGGACCTCGTCACTGCCATCCGCCGTCTCGAAGGCAATATAATCGGCGCCCAATTCAGCGGCATCCATGGCATCGTCGCGCAGTGCCGGGCAGGTGGCGCCGATCGAGAGATCGGGGAATGCCTTCCGCATCTGCGGCACCATCGTCGGGTCACTGAGATGCAGGCCGTCGGCGCCGATTGCCAGGGCGAGATCGGGCTGGTCCTTGACGATCACGGCGAAGTCACGGTCGGCAAGCTTCGGCATCAGGTCGCGTTGCAGCCAGGCGAGGGCGGTCGCATCATTGGCAGGGTCGAGCAGCAGGGCAGCCGCACCACTTTGCGTCATCGCCGCGATCAACAGGTCGCCGAAGGCAGCAGCGGAAACGCCGCCCGGGATGAGACCGGGCGGCGTTGTCAGATAGAGCTGGGCCGGTGTCGGCTCGGCAAGCGTATTGGTGGCGATCGCCGTTACTCCTTGCCCTGATAGATCTTGATGATCTGATCGAGCATGGCGAGGGCCTCGGCGCGCGGACGCTGGAAGGTGTTGCGGCCGATGATCGAGCCGTTGCCGCCGCCATCACGGATGCCACGGACTTCATCATAGAGGCCGTCGAGACCCTTCGAGGCGCCGCCGGAGAAGACAACGATGCGGCGGCCATTGAAGCAGGCCTGGGTCACATGCTTGATGCGCGCTGCCATCGACGAGATGTCGATCTTTTCCTTCTCATAGACCTTCTTGGCTTCGGCCTGTTCGAGATGCGCTGTGGGTGGCTTGACCTTGATGATGTGGGCGCCGAGGAGGGCGGCCATATGGGCGGCATAGGCGCAGATATCCATGGCGGTCTCGCCGTCCTTGGAGATGCCGTCACCACGCGGATAGGACCACATGACAACCGCCAAACCAGCAGCCTTGGCTTCCTCGGCCATCTCGCGGATCTCTTCCATCATCTCGAAAGCATAGTCGCTGCCCGGATAGATGGTGAAGCCGATCGCCGAGCAGCCGAGACGCAGGGCGTCATTGACGGTGCCGGTCACGGCCTGATCCTTGGCGGAGGCAAGGCTGTTGGAGCTGTTGACCTTGAGGATGGTGGGGATGGCACCGGCAAAGCTATCGGCGCCAGCTTCCAGCATGCCGAGCGGGGCGGCATAGGCGCTGAGGCCGGCATCGATCGCCAGTTCATAATGGTAATGCGGGTCGTAAGCGTCCGGATTCGGCGCGAAGCTGCGGGCCGGGCCATGCTCGAAGCCCTGGTCGACCGGCAGGATCACCAGCTTGCCGCTGCCGCCGAGCTTGCCTTCCATCAGGATGCGGGCAAGGTTGGCCTTGGTGCCGGGATTGTCGCTTTCGTAATTCGCCAGGATCTTGCGAACCTTCTGGGTAATCTTCATGCCGCTGGGCTCCCCTTGAGCTCTGAAAAATATGGTGGGCGCTGAAATTTGAATGCCGGGTTCTTAGCCAAGAATGCCGGTCATTTCAATGACAGGTGGCCAAATTCAACGAATTGTTGATGCAGGAACTAATCGTTAGCGCTGTCAGTTCATCTTAATCGCGTTGCGCCGGATGCCGGGTTTCGACCCTGGAACCCGACTCAGCGGCAATCGCCAGCAGCTTCGCCAGCATGACCGGGCTGCCCCGGAAACAGATGGCGGTGAGCCCTTCGCGCAAGGCGGCATGGGCGAGGTCGGCCCGGTCGCCACAATCGAGCGCGATCACTGGCCGGAAATCGGGAAAGCGGTCCTGGGCAAGCTGCTGCAAGCCGACATACCAGAGGACGCCGTGAATACTGGCCCCGTCGAGCGGCGACCAGAAGCGTAGGGATGCCGGCGGGTGGGCGGAGGCGTAAGCGGCCGCGATATCGTCGATGGTCTCGACCACCCGATCATCGGGAACCGGCGGCTGTGGCCACCTGTTTTGCAGCTTGTCCTTCATCGCCTTACGTTGCCCCAGCAGGCACTACCGGCAAGTAGTCCGGGCACCTGTCTGGCCGAATTATCGCCGCCGCAGTTTTTCATGCCTTGGTCTTGCCACGTTTGGTTAAGAAACTCACGCACAGTTCATCGCCCGGCAGCAATCCGGCTCTTCTATGGAAGCTTGAAAGCGGGCTAGCATGGACCCTACCTAGCATCAGCGTTTGCAGCATCGCATTCGTATCAGCGCAAGGAGAAGACAGAAATGCGTCAAGACAGGTGGCTGGCGGGTGTCGGTGCCCTGGGTGCCTTGGTCCTGGGTGCCATGGTGATCTCCAACCCGGCCCTTGCGGATCAGGTCGTCGTCAAGCTGAACGCGATTTCGGCCAGCGGCGTTGGCGACCCGGTCGGCACCGTGACCATCTCCGATTCGGCGGATGGCATGAAGCTGGCCTTCAATCTGCGCAATATGCCGCAGGGCGATCACGGCGCCCATATCCATGAGAACCCGAATTGCGGCCCCGGTGAAAAGGACGGGCAGATGATGGCCGGCCTGGCTGCCGGCGATCACTATGATCCCGAGCATACCGGGCATCACATGGGCCCCAATGGCATGGGCCATCTGGGTGACCTCGAAGTCGTCAGCATCGATCCCAGCGGCATGGATACGGAAATCACTACGGCCAAGCGCTTGCATGTCAGTGACATCCGCGGCCGCGCTTTGGTCATTCACTCCAATGCCGACAATTTCACCGATACCCCGCCCAATGGCGGCGGTGGTGCCCGCATTGCCTGCGGCGTGATCCCGAAATAAGAAAGCGTCTCCGGGCGAAAGACCGCAAAATACGGGGGTCGGGTCGAAGTGACTGCAGCCCCCGTCTGCTGCTGGCTGATCGCGGTTACTTCACCATGGCGGTGATCAGACGGTCGAACATGCGATCGGACAGCCAGCGGCGCAGGAACAGCAGTGGGCCGCTATACATGCCGCGATGATAGCGTGTCTTCGGCTTCCTAGCGCGTAGCGCCGTGAGGATCACATCGCTGATGACGCTCGGCGGCGACATCCGGCGTTGCCGTGCCAGTGCCTTGCGAAAGCCCTGCACCAGATTGGCATATGCACCTGTCGTGGAATGGCGGGCTGCTTCTTCCGCGGCGATGCCGCTCCATTCGCTTTCAACGCCCCCGGGCTCGATCACAATCACATCGATACCGAAAGGCCGCACCTCGTTGCGCAAAGCATCGGAGAAGCCCTCCAGCGCGAATTTGGAAGCGTGGTACCAGCTGCCGAGCGGCATCGCGAATTTGCCGCCCATCGAGGTGATGTTGAGGATCTTGCCGAACTTCCTGGCCCGCATATGCGGCAGGCATAATTGTGTGAGGCGCGCGGCGCCGATCAGATTGACTTCCATCTGCCGCCGCCCGAGTTCGATCGGCACGTCCTCTGCCGCGCCATATTGTCCATAGCCGGCATTGTTGACGAGGACGTCAATCCGACCCTCGTCTGCGACGATGTGGTCGACCGTCGCGATCATCGAGGCGTCGTCGGTGACATCCATCGACACGGCCTTGCCCCCGGCGGCGACAATCTCAGCCATCCGTTCGACCCGGCGGGCGGCGCCGTAAACCGTGTAACCTGCTGAAATCAATCGTATAGCCATGTCCTTGCCCATGCCGGAGGAAGCTCCGGTGATCAGGGCGACGGGCTTATGAGTAACGGGCATTCCTTGCCACTCCCATGTTCTTGGCGGTTCGTGGCACTATAGGTAATGTGTGGGGTAACCCTACAGTCAAGGGGGCGTTCTGAAATGCTGATCGGCGAGCTGGCGAAACTGGCAGGCATGACCAAGGACGGTATCCGTCACTATGAGGAATTGAACCTGATCAGTTCAGCGCCTCGGCAAGCCGGCAGCCGGATCTACCGCGACTATGACGTCGCCCTGTTGGATACGATCGACAAGATCCACACCGCGCAGCGGCTCGGGTTTTCGTTGAAGGAGATCGGGCCGCTGCTCAAGGTCTACGGCGCCAAGATGCCGAGCGATGCGGAAATGATCGAATTGCTGGAAGGGCGCCTGATACTGGTTCGCGAAAAGCTGACAGCCCTGCGCGAGGTCGAAGATTTCATCTGTCGCAAGTTGGCACAACACCAGAAGGGGCGGCGGCCAAGGTCACAGCCAGGCCCTGTAACGGAGCCCGACATTGCCTGCCAACCTCCCGGGAAGTCGCGACAGGCGAAGCAGCGCTAGTGGCAGATATCCGCGGCCCAGTATGGTTCAGCTGCGGCTATGAACCTGTTTGCTGATCTCGCTCTGGCGCAGCAGGCCGGGCCGGAGCATGGCCCAAAGCGCGTCGAAATCTGCCGTGACCGTCGGCTCGGTCCAGGTATTGGCGAAGACGGGGTGATGGAATTTGATGGTCGCGGCCAGGAGGCTGCGCGCCATCTGCTGTGGGTCGCCGGCGATGATCTCGTCGCGGGAAATGCCATCGGCGATGATGGCGGCCACCTGGTCGACCAGGTGCTGGAGATGCGCGGTCGTCACCTCGCGCGCTTCCTGCGCCAGGGTCATATAGGTGGCGAAGAGTTCGGGATCGTCATGCACCTTGCGGTACTTGGCCGCCATGAGGGCCCGGCACCAGCGGTAGAGCCGGTCGATGGCCGGACCTTCCTCGGCGACGATTTCTTCCAGCGGCCGGGTCACCCGCTCCAGCATTCGCTCAACCACCGCATCGCGCAGGGCAGCCTTGCTGGCGAAGTGGCGATAGACGCTGCCATGGCTGACATCGAGCGCCCGCGCGACATCGACGACGGTGGTCTTGGTCGGACCGAAGCGGCGGAGGACTTCTTCCGCCGCTTCCAGAATTTTGTCGCGGGTCAGTACCGCGTCATTCATGATCCGACCAATCCCTTCATCTCTTCAGCGCTCGCTGTCGAGCGTCGCCATGCCGTGTGACGGATAGCGGTCGCCGGCAGCAGCATCGCGCGGCACAGCCTTTTCGATGGCAGCCAGTTCGTCCGGGGTCAAGGTGAATTCCAGGGCACCAAGCGCCTCGCTCAAACGCTCGCGACGGCGGGCACCGATCAGCGGCACGATCAGCGGATCGCGGCTGAGCACCCAGGCAATGGCGATCTGCGCCACTGACACGTCCTTATCCGCGGCGATCTTGCGCAAGGCCTCAACGAGGCCGAGATTCTGATCGATGTTGCCGTCCTGGAAGCGCGGGCTCATGCTGCGGAAATCGCCCTTCCCGAAGCTCTGCTGCTTATTCCAATGGCCGCTGATCAGGCCGCGCGACAAGACACCGTAGGCGGTGATGCCGATGCCGAGTTCACGGCAGGTCGGCAGGATCTTGTCCTCGATACCGCGGGAGATCAGCGAATACTCGATCTGCAGATCGGCGATCGGGTGAACGGCATGGGCCCGGCGAATAGTTTCCGCACCGACCTCCGACAGGCCGATATGCTTCACATAGCCGGCCTTGATGAGATCGGCGATGGCACCGACGGTTTCCTCGATCGGCACATTGGGGTCGAGCCGGGCGGGGCGGTAGATGTCGATATAATCGGTGCCGAGGCGCTTCAGGCTATAAGCGATGAAATTCTTCACCGCCGCCGGGCGGCCATCGAAGCCATGCCAGGCACCATCCGGCCCGCGCAGAGCGCCGAACTTGACGCTGATCAGGACCTTGTCCCGCGGCACATTGGCGAGGCCTTCGCGGATCAGCAGCTCGTTATGGCCCATACCATAGAAGTCGCCGGTATCGAGCAGATTGATCTCGGCATCGAGCGCCATCCGCAGAGTGGCGAGGGCTTCCTGCCGGTCGGCGGGACCGTAGATGTCAGGGGACAGCCCCATACAGCCGAGGCCGAGGGGGAAGGATTTCGGGCCGGTCTTTCCAAGTTGTCGCTGCTGCATGGTCAATCTCCTCCTGGGGACACTGGTTTTGGAATGCCTCGCCGTTGCCGGCAGGCCAGGAGATAACCTGCGGAATGACAAAAATCAATATCTGTCATTTTATTTTTGTTATTTATTCCCTAATTCGCGGGCCCCACGACAGTGAATGGGTAATAGGTATTTGGTCCGTTATCCCGATTGAGGGAATGGATGACGGTTGCCTCGGCGAATTGGTGGCCGCCGAACAGTTCGAAGCAGGTGCCGTCCTTCCACCAGACCGAGCTCTTGAGGCAGAGCAGGCCGGAGGGATCTATCCACCAGCGCCCGTCCGTCACCTTGACCTGGTTGGCAGTGCCGGCCGTCGCGTCATGGCTGTGGGTGAGGTTGATCCAGAACGGGCCATCCTCGTCGGTGACTTGCACCCGGTGGCCGCGTACCTGGGCTTCGGTGAGAATCAGGCGCGGCTGTTCGGCTGCAGCGGGCTTGGCGAAGCGGGATTGCACGCCGGCATAGGGCTTTGGCGGCGGTGGTGCCTTGGCTGCAGGCGGCGCGGAATAGGGCGGCAGCGAGCAAGCCCCAAGTGCCAGGAAGGCGAGGGCCGCCAAGATGCGGCGGGCGCGTCTTAAGGGCGGCATTGCATCTGGTCGGAGATGCGCCGGACCGTCTGCGGGTGCTGCGGCGCGATGATCGGCAGGTTCGATATAAGCTTGCATCTGGTCCTTCTGGTGACCTTGTCTTGGAGCGACGGCTTTCAGGATGGCCATAAAATCGCCCGTCGCCAAACACAAAACCCCTGCCGCCGGTTCCATTGAGGCCCGATGGCAGGGGTTTAGTCTTATCAAGGCCGATTATTGTCGGCCCTATCGCGGCAATCAGCCCAGCTTCGACATGGCGACGGCGGTGTCGGCCATGCGGTTGGAGAAGCCCCATTCATTGTCGTACCAGGACATGACGCGCACGAAGGTGCCGTCGATCACCGTGGTCTGCGACAGGTCGAAGGTCGAGCTGTGCGGATTGTGGTTGAAGTCCATCGAGACCAACTTCTCGCTATTGACGCCGAGGATACCCTTCAGCGGACCTTCGGCGGCCTTGATGATGGCGGCGTTGACCTTGTCCTTGGTGGTCGCCTTCTTGGCGACGAACTTGAAATCGACCAGCGAGACGTTCGGGGTCGGGACGCGGATCGAGGTGCCATCGAGCTTGCCGGCCAATTCCGGCAGCACCAGGCCGACGGCCTTGGCGGCACCGGTGGTGGTCGGGATCATGTTGAGGGCCGCGGCACGGGCGCGATAGAGATCCTTATGCATGGTGTCCAAAGTCGGCTGGTCACCGGTATAGGAATGGATCGTGGTCATATAGCCGTGCTCGATGCCGATCGCCTTGTTGAGGACGGCGGCGACGGGCACGAGGCAGTTGGTGGTGCAGGAGGCGTTGGAGACGATCTTATGCGTCTTCTTCAGTTTGGCATGATTGACGCCATAGACGACGGTCAGATCGGCATCGGCCGAGGGGGCCGAGATCAGCACGCGCTTGGCGCCGGCTTCGATATGCTTCACGGCCTTCGCCTTGTCGGTGAAGATACCGGTGCATTCCAGCACGATGTCGACGCCGAGCTTGCCCCAGGGCAGGTTGGCGGGATCGCGTTCAGCCGAAACATGGATCCAGCCCTGGCCGACATCCATGGCATTGTCCTTGGTCTTCACGGTACCCGGGAAGGCGCGATGAACCGTGTCGTAGCGGAACAGATGGGCATTGGTCTCGACCGGGCCGAGATCGTTGATGCCAACGACCTGGATGTCCTTGCGACCGCTTTCCATGATCGCCCGCAGAACCAGGCGGCCGATACGCCCGAAGCCGTTGATCGCTACCTTAACAGCCATGCTCTTTTTTCCTCTCTTGGGTCGAGGGTTGCTCGACGATGTAAGTCCAGATGCGGCCAGAATCGGCCGGCAAACAGAAGCGACGATGACAACCGAGATGCCGGTTGGCCGTCAATCGGGAATTGCAGCTCCCGGCTGAAATAAGGCCCGTCGGGGGCCTCAAAAAGAAACGGCCCGATGGTAACGCCACCGGGCCGTCATTTGTTACAGGCGCGCTTTTGCCGCAGCCACCGCATCATCTGCGGTAATGCCGAAATGCTTGTAAAGCTCGCCGATCGGGGCGGAAGCACCGAAGCCCTTCATGCCGACGAAGGCGCCCTTATCGCCGAGATACTTTTCCCAGCCGAAGCCGCCGGCAGCTTCGATGCCGATGCGCACACCGTCACCGAGCACTTCCTTGCGGTAGCTTTCCGGCTGCTGATCGAACAGTTCCCAGCAGGGCATCGAGACGACCGCCGTACCGATACCTTCGGCCTGCAGCTTGTCGCGGGCCGCGCAGGCGATTTCGACTTCCGAGCCGCTGGCCATGATGGTGACCTTGCGGGCGCCTTCGGCCGGGCGGATCACATAGGCGCCACGGGCGCTGTGATTGGCGACGGCTGCGTCGGCACGGAGCAGCGGCAGCGGCTGGCGGGTGAGGGCGAGGACCGAGGGATGGTCCTTGGTGCTCAGCGCCAGGGCCCAGCATTCCGCGGTTTCCATCGTATCGCAGGGACGGAAGACCAGCAGGTTCGGGATGGCGCGCAAGGCCGCCAGATGCTCGACCGGCTGATGGGTTGGGCCGTCTTCGCCAAGGCCGATGGAATCATGGGTCATCACATAGACGACGCGCTGATGCATCAGGGCCGAGAGGCGGATCGACGGGCGGCAGTAATCGGTGAAGACCAGGAAGGTGCCGCCGAAGGGAATAACGCCGCCATGGAGGGCAAGGCCATTCATCGCCGCCGCCATGCCATGTTCACGGATGCCGTAATAGACGTAGTTGGCGTCGTACTGGCCGGGCTTCACCACCTTGGCGGTCTTGCCCTTGGTGTTGTTGGAGCCGGTCAGATCGGCGGAACCGCCGACCAGTTCCGGCATCACCGGCAGCAGGGCTTCGATGACCTGCTGCGAGGACTGGCGGGTCGCCTGCTTTTTGGCTTCACCGGCGATGGTGTTCTTTAGATCGTTGACGGCCTGGGCGAAATTGGCCGGCAATTCGCCCGCCATGACGCGGTCGAATTCCGCCTTCTGCGCCTCGGCATCGTGACGCTTGGTCCAGTCGGCGTAATCAGCCGCACCGCGGGCGCCGGCAGCGGTCCAGGCGGCGCGAATATCGGCCGGGATATCGAAGGGCGGGTGATGCCAGCCGAGGGTCTCGCGGGCCGCGGCGACCTCGTCCTTGCCGAGCGGCGAACCATGGGTGGCGGCGGTGCCCTGCTTATGCGGAGCGCCAAAGCCGATGATCGTCCTGCAGGCGATCAGGGTCGGCTTATCGTTCTTCTGGGCGGCGGCGATTGCCTTGGCCACGGCTTCCTGGTCATGGCCGTCAACTTCGTCGGTCGCCCAGCCGCTGGCCTTGAAGCGCGCCAGTTGGTCGTCCGAGGTCGAGAGATCGGTCGAGCCATCGATGGTGATGCTGTTGTGATCCCACAGCACGATCAGCTTGCTGAGCTTCAGATGGCCAGCGAGCGAGATCGCTTCCTGGCTGATGCCTTCCATCAAGCAGCCGTCACCGGCGATGACGTAAGTGTGGTGATCGACCAGATTGTTGCCGAAACGGGCATTAAGGATGCGCTCCGCAAGGGCGAAACCGACCGAATTGGCGATACCCTGGCCGAGCGGGCCGGTGGTGGTTTCGATACCGGTGGCATGGCCGTATTCCGGGTGGCCGGCGGTCTTGCTGCCCCACTGGCGGAAGTTCTTCAGCTGGTCCAGCGTCATGTCTTCGTAGCCGGTCAGATGCAGCAGCGAATAGAGCAGCATCGAGCCATGGCCGGCCGACAGAATGAAGCGATCACGATCCGGCCAATGCGGGTGCTTCGGATCGAACTTCAGGAAGCGCGTGAAGAGGACCGTGGCGACATCGGCCATGCCCATGGGCATGCCGGGATGGCCGGAATTGGCCTTTTCGACTGCATCCATGCTGAGGGCGCGGATGGCATTGGCCATATCGCGCGGCGAAACCTGGTTGGAGGCGACATTCGTCTGCCGGGCGGCTTCCATCTTGAATCCTTGAGGCTGGAAGTTTCGGTAAAATCGGTGCGGAACATGCCGCCTGCGCCGTCGCTGGTCAACCACCGAATGCCGCACAAAAGCAGGCATCTGACGTTGTTGGAGGGCAGGGCATGATGAGCGAAACGGTTGCTAACTCATTCAACCGAGACGATTCGTGATGCGCTTCACTCTACACTGTCGATGCCGATTGCTCGATCAGTTTATGGTGAAGAAATCTCTTTCAATGGCAGTGGCATGAGGCCACTTGTTGACGTAATGCTGTGAGATAGCTTTAATCGACCCTCAGCTTGCCAGTCGAACACGGGCCAAGAAGCCATTTGAGGTTCAACCGTGCGACCGGGTGGGGGAAATAAAGGCAGGGCATGTCGAAACTGGATCTGGCGATCAGCCGACTTGATACGGCGATGGCGCGGCTTGATGCGGCAATTGAAGAAAGCACACAGCGCGGCGCCGAAGACCGCGATGTCCTGGCGAATGAACTGGCGGTCCTGCGCCAGACCTATGCCTTGTTGCAGCAGGAGGCCCTGCTGGTCTCTGACCGCCTGGATACGGTGATCGGCCGGCTGCAGCAGGTAACGGAAAAGGAATAATTTTCGGCAAAACTGCCGCTGTGGCACGGCAATATTCGCATTGTGGCGCCTGAGTATTCATTACAGAAGTAATCTTTCCGGAAGCGATCTAGTGGCGCCGGGCGCCAAAGGGAGCGGTAATGCCAACAGTTTCGGTCCTGCTGAATGGGCGCAGCTACGATGTGGCTTGCGGTGTCGGCGAAGAAGACCGCGTGCGCGAACTGGCCAATAAGCTGCGCGGCCGCATGGAACAGCTGGCAAAATCGGTTGGTGCCGTGCCGGAAAACCTACTCTTTGCCCTGACTGCCCTGTTGCTGGCGGATGAACTGGACCAGCGCGACAAGGAGCTGGCGCAGCTTCAGGCCGAACAGCGGTCGCTGGCCGATGGCCGCGAAGCCCAGCTCGCCAATTCCCTGGAAACGCTCGCCAGCAAGATCGAGGCTATTGCAGCCAGGCTTCAGGCAGCTTAAATCTAGGGCGGGCGGTTTGCTGCTTGGTGCGATAGGCCATAGCAATCCCTGGGGCCAATAAGGATCTCTAGGGAGCTGTCACTGCCGAGGCCGTGGTCTCGGTAAACGGCGCCCACCTGCTTTAGCAGGCCACAGAGGATCTCTGAGCCACCGGCTTTTGCGGCACCGCCCACCTTATCTTTCCTGTTCCGTGCTATACAGGTTCCTGACCATCAGAAAGGAACCGCCGTGGCCGAATTTCCCGGAATCGACTTCGCCAAAGGCGTGCGCCAGCATCGCTTGCCGCTGGCCCTCGGCAACCGCCACGGACTGATTGCCGGCGCGACCGGGACCGGCAAGACCGTCACCTTGAAGGTGCTGGCGGAAGGTTTCTCGAAAGCCAGCGTGCCGGTCTTCGTCGCCGATGTGAAGGGCGATATCGCTGGCCTGGCGCAGCCCGGCGCCAGCAATCCGAAACTGGAGGAGCGCCTCGGTCGGCTCGGTCTCGCGATGCCGGGCTTTGCTGCCTGTCCGACCGTGTTCTGGGACCTCTACGGCCAGCAGGGCTATCCCGTGCGGACGGTGATCGCCGAGATGGGGCCGCTGCTGCTGAGCCGGCTGTTGCAGCTGAACGAGGTGCAGGAGGGTGTTCTCAATATCGCCTTCAAGGCGGCCGATGAAGAAGGCCTGCTGCTCTTGGATCTCAAGGATCTGCAGGCGCTGCTGGCTTTCATGGCCGAGAATGCGTCCCATTTCACCGGCACCTATGGCACGGTCTCCAAGACCTCGGTTGGCGCCATCCAGCGGCAATTGCTGATCCTGGAACAGCAGGGTGCCGAGGAGTTCTTCGGCGAACCCGCCCTCGATCTCAACGATTTCATGCGCACGACCTCCGATGGCCGCGGTGTCGTCAATGTGCTGGCGGCCGACAAGCTGATCCAGTCGCCGCGGCTCTATGCGACCTTCCTGCTATGGATGCTCTCGGAACTATTCGAGGCCTTGCCGGAAGTGGGTGACCCGGAGAAGCCGCGCCTGGTGTTCTTCTTCGACGAGGCGCATTTGCTGTTCGACGATGCGCCGAAGGCCCTGATAGAGAAGGTGGAGCAGGTGGTGCGCCTGATCCGCTCCAAGGGCGTGGGCGTCTATTTCGTCACCCAGAACCCGATCGATATCCCCGACCGGGTGCTGGGCCAGCTCGGCCACCGGGTGCAGCATGCCTTGCGCGCTTTCACGCCGCGCGACCAGAAGGCATTGAAGGCCTGTGCCGAGACCTTCCGTGCCAATAAGGGCATCGATGTGGTGGCGGCCTTGCAGGAACTGGGGACCGGCGAGGCGCTGGTTTCGGTGCTCGATGAAAACGGCGCGCCCGAGGTGGTGGAACGTGCCTTCATCTATCCGCCGGCAACCCGCTTCGGCCCGATCAGCGCGGAAGAGCGCCGGGCGGCGATGGCAGCCGGTGGTCTCGATCTCAAATACGCCACCGCCATCGACCGGGAATCCGCCTATGAGAAGCTGACCGCCCGGGCGGCGGAGAAGCAACAGCAGCCGGCAGCAGCACCCTCGCGCGGTGGTCCTTGGGGCGCTTCGGGGGACGAACCGCAGTCACGCCCGGTCGGGCGCCCGCGCGACAGCATCGGCACCTCGGTCTTCAAGAACGTCGCCCGCAGCACCGGCAGCACGCTCGGCACCCAGATCGGCCGCAATCTCGGCAAGAGCCTGGGTGGCTCGGTTGGCGCCACCTTCGGCAGTTCGATCGGCCGCGCCGTGGTGCGCGGCATCCTCGGCTCGATCCTTGGCGGAAGGTAGCCGGATCACTTTAAATAATTAATATAAGTATCTGTTTTTAAAATTAATTACGTTCCTGTAGATCGACCAGGAGCAGGGTGCCATGACAGCCGGCCAGGATGCTATGCGGCTGGCCAGCGGGGATCATGAAGAAGGCACCGGTCGGCAGCACGACCCGTCGTGAATCATCGCTGAATTCCAGCGTCAGCAGCCCGTCGACCACGAAAACCGCTTCGTCATAGTCATGGACCTCTTCGACGAGCGCCCTTCCGTCCATGTTGATCAGCTTGATATTGGCGGCACCCACCTGGCCGATGATGGCCGATCGCCAGGCTGGCAAGGTCGCGGCCTTCGCTTCCAGATCGATCACGTCACGCATTCAGACTGCTCCCCCGTAGGAGTGATGTACCTTCTTTGTTCTTCGGTGCTGCGGCAATAGCTAAATTAGTTGACTGAGTCAAATAATAAGTTGATTTTGTCCTCAATAGGGAGGCCGGGACATGTCAGCATTGGATTTTGACCAAGGGTTCGATTTCGATCGGGGCGTCGCGGCGATGCGCAGCTTCAACCGCTTCTATACGAAGCAGATCGGTGTGCTGCAGGAGGGGCTACTGGATAGCCCGTTCTCGCTGACCGAGAGCCGGGTCCTGTACGAGCTGGCGCATCGGGACCGGCCAACCGCCACGGAACTCGGGAGCGAGCTGGCACTCGATCCCGGCTATCTCAGCCGCATCCTGCGCAAATTCGAGCAACAGGGATTGATCGAGAAGCTGGCCAGCGAAAGCGACGGAAGGCAGACCTTGCTCAGCCTGACGCCGGCTGGCCGGGCTGCCTTTGCGCCGCTCGATGAACGCTCCCGCGGCCAGATCGGCGACTTCCTGGCGCGCTTGGCGGTGGATGATCAGCGCCGCCTGATGGGCGCCATGCGCACCATCGTCGGCCTGCTGTCGGATCGGGCCGAGGACCAATCGGCGCCTTACATCCTGCGGCCGCATCGCCCGGGCGATATGGGCTGGGTGGTGCACCGGCAGGGGTTGCTCTATGCCCAGGAATATGGCTGGGACGAGACCTTCGAGGCCTTGGTCGCCGAGATCGTGGCTAAATTCGTGCAGCATTTCGAGCCGAAGCGCGAACGCTGCTGGATTGCCGAACGGGACGGCGAGATTGTCGGCTCGATCTTCCTGGTCAAGGAAAGCGAGACCGTCGCCAAACTGCGCCTGCTCTATGTAGAGAAGAAGATGCGTGGCCAGGGGCTGGGCCGGCATCTGGTCCAGGAATGCATCGCCTTCGCCCGCTCCGTCGGCTATCGCAAGATGATCCTCTGGACCAATGACATCCTCGGTGCCGCCCGGCACCTTTATGAGGAGGCGGGCTTCCGCCTGATCGAGGAAGAGCGTCATCACAGCTTCGGCAAGGATCTCGTCGGCCAGTATTGGGAGTTGGAGCTCTGACCGCCTCTCACATCATCGCAGGATGTCGCTGACAGACTTGCCGTTTTGGCCGGGCTGGGCTTGTCTGCTTTG
>DATMUQ010000274.1:0-10586 GCA_035563795.1 Terriglobales bacterium
GCCCCTGGGGCAATAAGGCCTTCACCGGCTATCTCGGCGAGGACAAGGCGCTCTGGCATGAGCATGACGCATCCGAGCTCGTTGCCCGCAAGCCCTTCCCGGGTGAGATCCTGATCGACCAAGGACTGGATGACAAGTTCCTGGCCGAGCAGTTGCATCCGCATCTCTTCGAAGCGGCAGCCCGGAAATCCGGCCAGCGCCTAACCCTGCGGCGTCACGCCGGATACGACCACGGCTACTTCTTCATCCAGAGCTTCATGGAGGACCATCTGCATCACCATGCAGCCGTGCTCTGCGACAATGTCACAGCACTCTCTCCCTCCAGAGGCAGGTAGAGAGGAGGTGCCTGCGTGATCAAGCTCTATGATGTCGATCCATCGGGCAGCTGCTACAAGATCCGCCTTCTCCTCAATGTTCTCAACCTACCCTACGAAAAAATCTCGCTGGATGGCCTAACCAGGGTGGCAAAATCCAGCCGCCAGACCAAACATGCCATGGCTGCCGACTATCCGGTTCTCGAGGAAGAAGGCGTTTCCCTCCGCAAGGCTCTCGCTATCCTCGTCTATATCGCGCGCAAATACGACAGATCGAACACCTGGTTTCCCGATACGCCGGAGGCAATGGCAGAGGTCCTGCAATGGCTAGCAACAGGGGATCACGAGGTCTTTGTCGGCGCCGACCAGCGGTTGGTGAAGATCCTGAACTATCCACCCGATCCCCAGAAGTTGCAGGCCTGGATCGCCGGGATGTTCAGGACGCTCGATGATCATCTCGCCGATCGGGAATTCCTCGCTTTGGGACATCCGACCATCGGCGACATCGCCTGCCTGCCCTATATGGCGATGGCCGGCAAAGGCGGTGTGCCGCTCAAGCCCTATGCCAATCTGAGCCGCTGGATCGGCCGGATGCAGCGCATCCCCGGTTTCATACCCATGCCCGGCATGCCGCTGCCATGACGCAGATATCATCCTTTTCACACGGCATACTTCCGGTAACCCGCTCTGCGGACCGGCACCAACGACAGGCGCTGGGGAGGAAACGCGTGGGCGCCCTCCTCCCACTTTTTCTCGCCGCCCTTCTCCTGATATGCGGGACTAGCGCCACGCGCGCCGCCGAGACTGCTGTGGTCCGCCTCGGACTCTTGCAATTCGGTACGGTCAGCTGGGAAGTCGCCGCCATGCGCGACGGCCCAGCCGCCAATCATGATCTCAAGATCGAGACTACTCCCCTGGCTGATAAGGATGCCGCAGCGATCGCGCTCCTGTCCGGCCAGGTCGATGTGATCGTCACCGACTGGCTCTGGGTGGCGCGCCAGCGCGCGGCGGGCAAGGACTACACCTTTGTTCCTTTCTCGGTCGCAGCCGGCGGCGTCCTTGCCAGACCTGCCGCGCATATCAATAGCGTCGCCGATCTTGCCGGGCGACGTTTGGGGATCGGCGGGGGACCGGACGATAAGAGCTGGCTGCTGCTGCGCGCTTATGCGCGGAAAGTGGCCAATCTCGACCTCGCCACCCAAGCGGATGTCCAGTTCTCGGCGCCACCGGCCCTGAACGCCCTGATGCAACATGGCAGGCTCGATGCCTTGCTTAATTTCTGGCAATTCAATGCCCGGCTGCAGGCCGTCGGCTACCCTGTGGTCGTCTCTATGCCGGACATGCTGTCGGCACTCGGCATCAACCAGCCGCCGCCGCTGCTCGGCTGGGTCTTCCGGGACAGCTGGGCGGCGCAGCAGAAATCTGCCGTCAAAGCGTTGCTCGACGCTTCTTTCGACGCCAAGCAGCAACTCCTGCACGATGACGCGATTTGGCAGAAACTGCGGCCGCTCATGCAGGCAAGCGACGATAGCTTGTTCGCCGCGTTGAAGGCCGGCTACCGCGCCGGCATTCCTGCGGGTTACAGCGATGCGGATATTGCGGCAGCCCGCAAGACACTGGCGATCATGGCAAGCATCGACCCTACCACCACCGCCGGCCTCGCCGATCTGCCAGCCGGCACCTTCTGGCCGGGCTACCGGCGATGAAATCAGGCGCAATCACAGCGCGTATTCCGTCATTCGGCATCGGGCACGGCTGGCTGCGTTACGCCTCGCTGCTGGTACTGGTGCTCGGCTGGCAATTGGCTGCCAGCTTGGTCGGAGACAAAAGCCTACTGCCGGGTCCGGTGGAGACGGCGACCGTCGCCATCGCGCAGATCCAATCCGGCGACCTGCTCTTTCACGTCGGCATGACGCTGTTGCGCGTCTGCCTCGCCTTCGCAGCAGCGATGCTGGTGGGAACGGCCATCGGTATTGCGCTAGGCCGCAGCGAGGAGCTAGACCAGTTTTTCGATAGCTGGCTCGTCATCGCGCTCAACATACCGGCCTTGGTCACCATCGTGCTGTGCTATGTCTGGTTCGGCCTCACCGATACAGCTGCCATCCTGGCCGTCGCGCTCAACAAGATACCGACGGTCGTCACCATCCTGCGCGAGGGCGCCAAGGCGCTCGATGAAGCCCTGCTCGAGATGAGCCGCCTCTACCGGGTGCCACCGCAGCGTATTCTCTGGCGTATCGTATTGCCGCAGCTGGCCCCCAGCCTGATGGCGGCGGCCCGTTCGGGCTTGGCCCTGACCTGGAAGATTGTCCTTGTCGTCGAGCTGCTCGGCCGCCCCAATGGCGTCGGCTTCGAGATCCGGCGGTTCTTCAATTTCTTCGATCTCGCCGGCATCCTCGCTTATACGCTTGTTTTCGTTGCCATCATCCTCCTGATCGAGGCCGCCCTCCTCAAACCGCTCGACCGTCGGGTGTCACGATGGCGCCGCCTGTGATCGTCGCATTGCAAGGGGTTGGGCGATGCCTGGGCACCACGGCACAGGCTGAAGGGCGCTGGGTATTGAGCGGGATCGATATGGCCCTCCACGAGGGCGAGTTCATCTGTCTAGTCGGCCCCTCCGGCAGCGGCAAAACCACCTTGATGCGGCTTGTCGCGGGACTGGACAAACCTGATCGCGGGCAACGGCTGATACTGGCCGGCGAACCCCGCATTGCCATGGTGTTTCAGGAACCGCGCCTTGTTCCCTGGCTCACGGCTCTCGACAATCTGCTGCTGGTTGCCAACCGCGTGACGGCGGAGGTACGTGCCAGGGACCTGTTGCAGATGATGGAGCTGCAGGATCACACCGACGATTATCCGGGACAGCTTTCCGGCGGCATGCAGCGGCGCCTGGCATTGGCGCGGGCTTTACTGATCGAGCCAGATTTGCTGCTCCTCGACGAACCCCTCGTCTCCCTCGATCCGGCTTTGGAGGAACGCATGGGAGAGGTGCTGTACCGCTATTGGCAGGCCCATCAGCCGGGCGTCCTGATGGTGACTCATGATCCGCGTCAGGCGGCGCGCTTCGCCACCCGCCTGATCGGTCTCGGCGCCGGAGAGAATGGCTTGGTCCTCGATGAAAACCTCACCGAACCGATACCGGGCAAGCGCTCAAGCCATGACGAGGCAATGATCCTGCGCCGGCTCTTCACCGGGCATCCGACGCTGTCCATCGCTTCATAGCGAACGCACTGCGCCGCTTACCGGCACCCGGCGGCTTTACTTGGGCGGCAACGGCAGGTTGGGAAGCATCGGATATCCCGTGCTATGCCATGCCTGTACGCCACCCGGGAACCAATAGACATGCTTGTAGCCATAGCCGAAGGCGCGCTTGGCGGCATTCCAGGACATCCAGCATTGCGCTTCGCAGTAGAAGGCGAGCGGATGGGTCATGTCACCCAAGGTGAGACCCGCCAGCGCTTTGCGGAAATAGCTGTCCATTTCAGGAGATAGCTGGCCGTAACCGGTATTGGCGAGCCAGATGCTTCCAGGAATATCGAGGCGCGTCGGCGGATGCCACAAGGTGGTGCTTGGCAAATTCGCTGGCCGCGGTGGCTGTGGCAAGACATCAATGACCACGAGAGGCTTTGTCAGCATCAGATGGTACAGGGTGGATGCATCGAGAACGCTCGCCCCTTTCAGAGATGCCGGTGTGGGACCTCGATAGTCATCAAGGCGATAGCCTGCTGGCTCGGGAACTGTATCCGCAGCCCAACCATATTCCGCCGCGCCGATCGCGATGGTCGCGAGCAGGAACTGAAGCGGCGCCCACCGCTTCATCAAGGACAGCCAGCCGCGCGGCCATCCACCCTGGCTGCGTTGCCTGCTCTCAGGGGACGGGATTGCCCTGCCCGTCCAGTGTCGGTATGCCGTAGTCATGCAGGATTCCCGCGATCTTCGTCTGGTTCTGGCGGATCAGATCGTTGATCTGATTCTTCCACTTGTTCTCACCCGGCCGCACCCCCATGGTGATATAGAAATCGAGCCGCACATTACCGCCGGACATCTGGAGCGGCGCGATGGCGAGATCCGCTGCGTGATCGCGGGCGAAATAGCCGGCTATGGGACCCCAAAGCAGCGCCACATCGATCTTCTTTTGCAGCAGATCGTCGATCATCTGCTTGCCGGGTGCGTCATAGCGGGTGTCAACGAAGAGCGGGTACGGTCGGACATTGCCGATCAGGCCGAACCTGACCGCCAGATCGGAAGGTGGCGTTCCGGCGGTCAGACCGATCTTCAGATCGCGCAGTTTCGGATCATCGATCCCGGCAACCGCGAGATTGTCGGCCTTGCGCGTCACGATGACATAGGACGAACGGTAATAGGGATTGGTCGATTGCACCAGCTCGGCCCCCGATACGATGCCCATGACAAGATCGCATTGCCGCGCCCGCAGGGTATTGCGCAGGAATCCGACCGTGTTGGGATACCAGACATAACGCAAAGGCACCTGCAGGTTCTGGGCGAAGAGTTCGGCAATCTTGTTCTCGAAGCCGTCACCCTTCTGATCCGAAAATGGCAGGTTATGGGGATCGGCGCAGACCCTGAGGGCGGTATGATCGACCGCTTCGACGGTGTCGGCCGCCTGCGCTAGTCCACCAGTCATAAACATGGCTAAACCGGCCATGGAGGCTATCTTGCTCCATGACCGGATTCGCTTCAGCCAGTTCCATTCCGGCCGTATGATTGTCACGTCAATTCCCCGTTGCCGGCCCCATGCAGGAGGCCTCCGCATCGGCCGCCTCCTTTGGCTTGTTTTCATGCTTCGGCGGTCGCCCGCGGCCGATGACACCATCCGAGCGTGCCTTCAGATAGGCGTAGATATCATCGATATAACACATGACATTGGGATCCGTGCCCAAGGCCGGCATGCGCTTATCTGCGGCCGTGTTGACCTCGATCTTGCCGTTGACAACGACATTCATGAAATCATCATAGCTGAGTGTCTTCAGGGATTCCGTCAGATTGGGCGCGAAACTGCTGCCCAGCCCATCGGGGCCATGGCATGTATGACAAATGGCGTGATAGCGGCGATAGCCATTGAAGATCCGCCAATCGACGGTGCCGTCGGGATCGATATGATAGCGCTGCGGGTCATCGGCAGCGGATGAGGCGGTATTCTGGAAGGGCAATATAAGCGTCGCAGCAAGCAGGAAAGCGGTACTGAATAAGCGAAGTCCAATCATTACGCATCCTCTCTGACCATCGATGAAGGGCGGGGATGGAGAGGCGCGGTACCTCTCCATCCGCGTCTAGTTAGTCTGGGAGGGCAAAGACAGTCAGGGTTCCACCCAACTGGGTGTATTGCGACAGCGACTTATAGGCACCCACCGCACCGAGACCTTCGTTATCACCGGTCAGGCCCGCGGCCATGCCGATACCCGCCCAGCCGCCAAGGCCGGAGAGCACGGCAATATACTGCTTGCCATTATGCACATAGGTGTTGACGTTACCGATGATCCCGGACGGGGTCTTGAAGCGATAGAGCTCCTTGCCGGTCTCGGCGTCGACGGCCTTCAGATAGCCTTCCAGGGTACCGTAGAAGACCACGTTGCCCGCAGTCGCCAAGGCACCGCTCCAGACCGAGAACTGTTCGGGGATCGACCACTTGACCTTCCCCTTCTCGGCATCCCAGGCGATGAAATTGCCGAGATTGCTCTCGCCCTTCGGCGGATACATGCTCAAGGTCGCGCCGACATAAGGCTGGCCGGCCGTATAGGCCACCTTGAACGGCTCGTAATCCATGCAGACATGGTTAGTCGGTGTGTAGAACAAACCGGTCTTTGGCGAGTAGGAGGCCGGCTGCTGGTCCTTGCTGCCGAGCGCCGCCGGGCACACTCCCTGCGTATTATTGTCCTCGCCATTGGCCTCGGTCGAATACTGCTTGACCCGCTCCGGCAGACCCGTCTTCAGGTCGATTTTGGTCGCCCAGTTGACGGCCGGATCATATTTGTCGGCCACCAGCAATTCACCCGTCTCGCGATCGAGCGTATAGCCGAAGCCATTCCGATCGAAATGGACAAGCAACTTGCGGTCCTTGCCTTCGAACTTCTTGTCGACCAGGACCATCTCGTTGACGCCGTCATAATCCCATTCGTCATGCGGCGTCATCTGATAGAGCCACTTGACGGAACCGGTGTCGGCATCGCGCGCGAAGATGGTCATCGACCACTTGTTGTCGCCAGGCCGCTGCGCCGGGTTCCATGTGCTGGGATTGCCGGTGCCGTAATAGATAAGATTGAGCTGCGGGTCATAGGAGATCCAGCCCCAGGTCGTGCCGCCACCGATCTTCCACTGATCGCCCTTCCAGGTCGATGTGCTGGAATCGGCGCCGACCGGCTTGCCGAGACTGGTGGTCTTCTCAGGATCGATCAGCGTATCACTGTCGGGGCCCATCGACCAACCACGCCAGACCTGCTTGCCGGTCTTGGTGTCGTAGGCGGTGACATGGCCGCGGACACCGAACTCACCACCGCTATTGCCAACCAGCACCATATGCTTGACGACCAATGGCGCTGAGGTACCGGTCTCGCCCTTGGCAGGGTCACCATCAGCGGCTGACCAAGCGAGCTTGCCGGTCTGGGCATCGAGCGCGACCAGTTTCGCATCCGCCTGGTGCAGGAAGATCATGCCGTCGCCATAGGCAACGCCACGATTGACCGTGTCGCAGCACATCACCGGGATGACACTGGAATCCTGCTTCGGTTCATACTTCCAGACGATCTGGCCATTCTTGTCCAGATCGAGTGCATAGACGGTGTTGGGGAACGGCGTATGGACATACATCATGTTGCCGATCACCAGCGGCCCGCCTTCATGGCCGCGCAGGACGCCGGTGGAGAAGCTCCAGGCCACCTGCAAATTCTTGACGTTCTTGTTGGTGATCTGATCGAGGGCGCTGTAGCGGGTATTGGCATAGTCGCCCGCCGGCATCACCCATTGCTTCGGATCCTTCTCGAGCTTGATCAGCTCGTCATTCGCGAACGCACCCGTGCCCCATGATGCCAGTGCAACCGACAGCACCATGGATACGCCAGACTTAAGCCACATTTGAGCCATTGTTTCCTCCCCTAGAGGGCGCCACTCTCGCCCGTACGGTGTCCGGTGATAAACACTCGGGATCGTCGCCGATGGTCTTTGTTGGGTATTACGGTCGGCTTTCGCGCCGTTCCGAAGTCACATCGAGGCATTCACTGAGATGGTCGACCATCGTCTTCCGACGTCTGCTCTAGAGTGAATTGTGGGGGGATTTAACGTCAATCTGCAAAACGAAATGAACCGTAGTTCTTTGGTACAGATTCGTTTGCAAGCGGTGATTAACAGCAGGCAGAACATCGACTTTAGTTCAGCATGCCGTCATCACGATCCGTGTATCCGATGTGCGATTCATCGATAAGTCGGCAGCGAAAATGCTTGATGATTCCGCACCTGGAATCAGAAGCGCCGATAGCGAAATGGCTCAAGTGGGGTTTCGCTCGCTTGTGCAGCGATCGCCAGCATCTCCTGATGACGCAGTGACTTTGCACAAGCTGGATCGGTCGCTGCCGCGGAACCCGCGATTGCCAATGCCTGGCAACGGCAACCGCCCCAATCGATCTCACGTTGATCGCAGCTATTGCACGGCTCCGGCATCCAGGACGTGCCACGAAAACGCTGGAAAGCCGGTGATTGATACCAGATCTCCCGCAAAGACTGCTGCGTGACACACGGAAAGTCGAGATCGGTGATCGTCTCCGCCGCATGGCACGGCAAGACCCTGCCCGAAGGCGTGATGTTGATGAACTGGCGCGCCCAACCGCCCATGCAAGCCTTCGGCTGCTGGGCATAGTAATCCGGTACGACATAGTCGATGACCAGGCGGCCGCGATATTTTTCGCGGGCTTGCGTTACCGCCGCCGTTGTCGCATCGAGTTGTGCGCGGCTTGGCATGAGCGCATTCCGGTTGGCAAGCGCCCAGCCGTAATACTGCACATGGGCCACTTCCAGCCTGGCAGCCTGCAGTTCGATCGCCAGCTCGATCATGGCATCGATGTGCTCGATATTCTGCCGGTGCATGACGGCGTTGACGGTAAGCGGCAGTCCGGCCTCGCGCACCCAACCGGCGAAAGCGAGCTTCTTTTCCTGAACATCGCTGACATGGCTGATATGGGCCGCTGAAGTCGGTTCGGCATCCTGGAAGCTGAGTTGAACATGATCCAACCCGGCCGCGACAAGGGCGAAGAAGCGTGTTTTGTCGACGGCGACCCCCGAGGTGATCAGGTTATTGTAGATCCCGCGCTCGGTTGTCCGTCGGATGATATCGGTAAGATCGCGCCGGACGGTCGGCTCGCCACCGGACAAATGCACTTGCAGAATACCCAGATCGGCAAGCTGATCGATCACATCCAGCCATGAGTCGGTCATCAACTCGCGCGCGACACGCTCCAATTCCAATGGGTTTGAACAATATGGGCATTGAAGCGGGCAGCGATGTGTCAACTCCAACAATGCAGCAAGTGGCGGAGAGACTGCGGCGTCTACCTCAGGCACCCTTTGTCGGGTGGCCTCCGGGGCCGTCACGGCATCAACACCCTCCGTCATGCGATCACCACGCGCTTTTCGATGAGAGACGTTAGGAGATTTTCGACATCGGCCGCGATCTCGGTCACATCCGCTTCGAAAGCCGTG
Source organism: Terriglobales bacterium (assembly GCA_035563795.1). Taxonomy (GTDB): domain Bacteria; phylum Pseudomonadota; class Alphaproteobacteria; order Dongiales; family Dongiaceae; genus Dongia_B. The sequence goes on from DATMUQ010000274.1 coordinate 9,018, forward strand.
CCGAGCTGTTCGATGAGGGATTGCAAGCTCGTCTCACCGGTGCAGCGCGACAGGATCTCATGCGAGACATCATCCAGCACGAAGACACGCTCCGGCGCCTGAAGAATCCACTGTTCCCGCGTCCGGTCGAACTGCAGCTTGACGCCCGGCGAGAGGCGCGGACATGAAGTGGCCGGAATCACCGCGGGGCCTCGCCGGGCGTGAAAGCGCCCGGCGGTACATGGCCGGGTTCCACATAGGCGTAATAGAGCCCGTCGAGCTGCGCCCACAGCACATTGCATTTGAAGATGAGCGCCTGCATGACGGCGCGCTGCTGGTCGGGGCGTCGCGCATGCTCCTTCACATAATCCAGGGCGAAATCGGCGTCGCGCGGCGCCTGATGCAGCCGCTTGTCGAAATAAGCCAGCGCCGTCTTGGAGACGAAGCTGTAATTGGCCAGCATGCCCGCCACCCGGTCGCTGATAATCGCCGGGGCGAACATTTCCGTGAGGGAGGATGCGACCGCCTCCAGTAAGCTCCGTTCCCGAACGAAATGCAGATAGGCCTCGACGGCGAAACGTGTGGCCGGCAGCAGCCCCCGGCATGAGCGGACATAGTCTCGGTCAAGCGCCAATGCATCCGTCAGTTTCAGCCACCGCTCGATGCCACCGTCCTCGCCTTCGGCCCCATCGTGATCGATGATGCGCTGGCGCCAGATGCGGCGAAAGGCCGGATCCTCGGATCGTGCCACGATCGCCGCATCCTTCATGGGAATGATGCTCTGATAGTAGAAGCGATTAAGCGCCCAGGCCTGGACCTGGCCCTTGTTCAGCTTGCCGCCATGCAAGAGCCCGTGAAAGGGATGCCGGTTGTGGTAGCGCTCTGCACCGATTTGACGCAAAGCCGCCTCCAATTGATCGGCGCTCATTAGCTCGGTCATAAGCGGATCTCCATGCCATCTTCGGCAATTTCCCAACCGGCGCCCCGCATGGCGGCATGCGTCGCGGAACCCTCGTCGAGAACCGGATTCGTGGTGTTGATGTGGATGAAGAGCTTGCGTTGGACATTGAGGTCACGAAAAGCGGCGATCGTCCCCTCGGCACCATCGATACTCATATGCCCCATGCGCTGGCCGGTCTTGGTACCGATGCCGAGGCGTTGCAATTCGTCATCGGTCCATAGCGTACCGTCGAAAAACAGCAGCGCCGCCCCTGTCAGGCGCTCGCGCAGATCATCGGTCAACCGCGCACAGCCGGGAATGAAGAAAAACGCGTTCCTGCCATCGGAGATGCGCAGCCCGATCGTATCCTCCGCGCCACCGGCCAGATTGTCACGGCTACGCGCCTCTAAGAAAAGCGGAACCTTGCCTGGTACGGAGAAGGCCTCGATGGTCAGGCCAAGCGATCCAGCACTGCTGCCGATCTCCCATGGCTTGCCCAAATCGAAACTGCGGCGCATCACATAATCCGGCGCCAAGGCGCCGAAGATCGGATTTTCCGCGAGAATGTCATGGACCCGACCCGTCGCCCAGAGGGTGAAGGCCTGGCTTTCCCGCATGGAGAGCAGTCCGGCGACGTGGTCAATCTCTGC
>DATMUQ010000275.1:0-2390 GCA_035563795.1 Terriglobales bacterium
TCGATCCGTCGCACGGTGAGGCCGAGCCGGTCGGCCAGATAGAGCAGCAGACCGAAGACGATCAGCATGGCGGCGATCAGCCCGGTGGAGACCAGGGCATCCTCCAGGAAGATGCGCAGCGCGATGGTGATCAGGCTTGCCGGGACCGCCCCCAGCACCAGATACCCGAGCAGGCGGCTGCGCGGGTCGCGCTTACGTTTCAGCACCTGGACGAGCCCCTGGCCCAGCCCCAGGACGTCGCGCCAGAAATGCAGCCCGAGTGCCAGCAGCAACCCGACTTCACCGGCCAGGCCCGTCAGCGGTTTGGCGAGCGACCAGCAGAAAGCTTGCGCCAGGAGGATCATATGGCCCGAAGCGGCGACCGGAAGGAATTCCGTCACACCGCGGATGATGGCAAGGACCAGGACATCAATATGAGGCACGCGACAACCCTTGGGTGTTCTTGCCGGGAGCGAAGACTGGTGGGGCCCGGCACCCGGAACGCGCGACATATAGCATGCAGACTCGCCGGCCGCCTATCGAGCTATTAGTACTAATATGGTACTAATTATCGTCGTGGCGTCACGATATTCACGATGTGACCGATTGGTCAGCTCAATTTCTTAAAATTATAAGTCAGTATTACTGACTTATACGCCATTTTCTGCTAGAATAGTCGCATATTCTGACCTATTCTCCGAACACTGATCGCGCTACCGCGCGCGCAGGCAGGTTTCGTCGCCGCGAACGACACTGCAATCCAGAGGGTGGTCATGGCCGAAAAATTGTTAAAGTTTGTCTCACTGGGTCAGTCGACGCCGGACAAGCGCACGGCGGTCGAGCGGCGTCGGGATTTCGGCGAGATTTATCGCGACTTCGTGCCGGCCCAGGCTGCTGCCCAGGCCAGCCGCTGCTCGCAATGTGGCGTGCCCTTCTGTCAGGTACATTGCCCGCTCTCCAATAACATCCCCGACTGGCTGAAACTGGCGGCCGAGGACCGGCTGGAAGAGGCCTATGAGATCTCCAGCGCCACCAACAGTTTCCCGGAGATCTGCGGCCGCATCTGCCCGCAGGACCGGCTGTGCGAAGGGAACTGCGTCATCGAGCAGGCCGGCCATGGTGCCGTCACCATCGGCGCCATCGAGCGCCACATCACCGATACCGCCTGGGAACAGGGCTGGGTCAGGCCGATCCGTCCGCAGGCCGAGCTGCCGCAATCGATCGGCATCATCGGCAGCGGTCCGGCCGGCCTCGCCGCCGCCGAGCAATTGCGCCAGCAAGGCTATCAGGTGACCATCTATGAGCGCGCCGACCGTTTCGGCGGCCTGCTGATCTATGGCATCCCCAACTTCAAGCTCGACAAGTCGATCGTCGATCGCCGCATCAAGCACCTGACGGAAGCCGGCATCACCTTCAAAGGCAATGTCGAGATCGGCCGCGACATCAGCTTCGACCAGCTGCGCAAGACCCATGACGCGGTGCTGATCGCGACCGGCGTCTACAAGGCGCGCGATATCGCCACGCCGGGCTCGGGCCTCGGCGGCATCGTGCCGGCGCTGGCTTACCTCACCGCCAGCAACAAGCTCGGCCTCGGCGACAAGGTCGGCGCCGTGGCCGACGGTACGCTCGACGCCGCCGGCAAGGATGTGGTGGTGATCGGCGGTGGCGATACCGCCATGGATTGCGTCCGCACGGCGATCCGCCAGGGCGCCCGCTCGGTGAAATGCCTCTATCGCCGCGACCGCCAGAACATGCCGGGCTCGCAGCGCGAGGTCGGCCATGCCGAGGAAGAAGGCGTCGAATTCGTCTGGCAGGCCGCCCCCGAAGCCTTCCTCGAGGGGGGCAGCGGCAAGGTCGGCACGGTCAGAGCGCATCGCATCCATCTCGGCCTGCCCGATGCCAGTGGCCGGCAGACGCCGCGGGTGATCGACAATTCGCATTTCAACCTGCAGGCCGATCTGGTGATCAAGGCCCTCGGCTTCGATCCCGAGGAACTGCCGAAGATGTATGACGTGCCGCAACTCTCGGTCAGCAAGGCCGGAACGCTCCGGGTCGATCACAAGACCCTGATGACCAATATGGAAGGTGTCTACGCCGCCGGTGATATCGTGCGCGGCGCCTCCCTGGTGGTCTGGGCGATCCGCGATGGCCGCGATGCCGCCGCCGCCATCCATCAGCAGCTGACCGTCGCGAAACCAGCCGTCAAAGCCGCTGAATAAGCGCTACCCGCATTTACCAGACTGCGCCTTCGCCTACCCGCAGTGTCGAAGGCTGATCCGAGAAGGATGAAAGACATGGCCGAGCAACCCGCATCCTGGATTTCCGAGCGCGCCCGCCTTGCCGCCACCGGCCTCTATGATCCGGCCGATGAGCATGATGCCTGTGGCGTCGGCACCATTGTCTCGATTGAC
>DATMUQ010000276.1:0-5991 GCA_035563795.1 Terriglobales bacterium
ATCGAAAGGTGCCGCGGCCACCCAGGTCTCGAGACAGGCAAGGGCCTCATCGCCGCCCGCCGGCAGCAGTGTCGCCAACCGTTCCAGGATGGCGCGATGGCCATGCTGCAGGCGGCGGCGTTGTGTCGCCAGCCAGTGATCGAAAGCCGGATTGCGGCCGATCTCCAAACCTTCGAGGAAGTCGCCGGTGACGAGGCCGGCCAAGGCCTGCAGGCGATCGGCCGGCAATCCCTCGATGCCCTCATCGCAGGCGCGGGCGAATTCGCGGGCATCGACCGACCAGCCCTCGAGATCGAGCCCGATCATGTCACCGCTGGTGACCACCCGTTGCCGTGCCTCCTCGTCAACCACCCGGCGCAGCTTGCTGAGGCACCAGCGCAATTCACCGCGCGGATCGTTCGGCACATCCCAGAGGAGTTCACAAAGCCGGCTGCGGCTGACCGGCTCGGCGGTCATGGCGAGATAGGCGAAGAGCCCCCGCAGCTTGCGCGAGGCCGCCAATTCCACGGCGGTGCCGTCACGGGTAATGGTCAGGGGCCCGAACATGCGGACACGCGCGCCGCCGGCCGACGCCGACCCTGCCGGTATCGCCTCAATAGATGTCTTACGGGAGCTTGCCCGGCCGGCCGTTTTCGCCTTTTTCGGCGCTACGGCGGCTGATTCCACGGGCGTTCCCACGCCTGTTCCCACGATGCCCTCGCTCAATTCGTCTATGATCGAATTTGACAGGCCGCATCGCCGTCCCAACGGATGCATCGCCGCGTATTGGATGTGCTATCCGGGCGAGATCGTCAAGGCCGAACAGAAGATTAACCGGCATTTCACGGTTCCGTCTCCCGGAGCGGCACCGTTGCAGGCCGGAAGGGTGACCTTTGCCCGCGCCGGAGCCTGGCTCAGCGCCATAAGGGCATCAGAGCAATATTTCAATTCGAGCGTCGACAGGAGATCGCAGATGACCAAGCAACCAGCCAACACCCCCACCGCGATCCGCACAAGCAAGGGACGCGGGCGTCTGTTCGACAGCATCATTGACACAATCGGCGACACGCCGGTGGTCCGCATTAACAATATCGGCGCCGGCCCCGCGGCGACGCACGCAACGATTTACGTAAAGGCCGAATTCTTCAATCCCGCCGCCTCGGTCAAGGATCGCCTCGCGCTCAACATCATCGAAGAGGCCGAGCGCAATGGCAGCCTGAAGCCCGGCCAGACCGTGGTCGAGGCGACCAGCGGTAATACCGGCATCGGTCTTGCCATGGTCTGCGCCCAGAAGGGCTATCCACTGGTCGTCACCATGGCCGACAGTTTCTCGATCGAGCGCCGCAAGCTGATGCGCATGCTGGGCGCCAAGGTGGTGCTGACACCGCGCGCACAAAAGGGCTTCGGCATGTACAAGAAGGCCGAGGAACTGGCCGCAGCCAATGGCTGGTTCCTCGCCCGCCAGTTCGAGACGGCGGCCAATGCCGCCATCCATGAAAGCACCACGGCACGCGAGATCATCAACGACTTCGCCGGCCAGCGTCTCGATTATTTCGTCACCGGCTACGGCACCGGCGGCACGGTCACCGGCGTTGCCCGGGTGCTGCGCCGCGAACGGCCGGAGACCCGCATCATCCTCAGCGAACCCGCCAATGCGCAATTGATCGGCAGCGGCAAGCAGCAGGAGCGCGGCCGCGACGGCTCCCCTGCCGCCAGCCACCCCGCCTTCGAGCCGCATCCGATCCAAGGCTGGACGCCGGATTTCATTCCGGCGGTGCTGCAGGAAGCGATCGACGCACGCTTCTATGACGAGGTCATTCCGGTCGCCGGGCCCGAGGGCATCAAATGGGCGCGACTGCTGGCCCAGAAGGAAGGCATTTTCACCGGCATTTCCGGCGGCGCCACTTTCGCCGTCGCCCGCCAGATCGCCGAGCGCGCCCCGGCCGGTGCCAACATCCTCTGCATGCTGCCCGATACCGGCGAGCGCTACATGACGACGCCGCTCTTCGAGCAGATCCCGGCCGAGATGGATGACGAGGAACTGACCCTCTCGCGCTCGACCCCGGCCTGCCAGTTCGCCGCTGAATAACAAAAAAGAGTGAGGACCAGGACCATGCCGGGACGCGCCTTGCCGGGAGACCCGCACTCCCCGATGACGCCAAGCTCGATCGCAGAGATACCAAGCGCAGAAGAGGTCTTCGCCAAGGAAGAGACCCTCGATCCCGATGATTGGATGCCCTTGCGTGCCCTCTCCCATGCAGTGGTCGACGAGGCGGTCTTCTATCTGCGCGATATCCGGGAGAAGCCGGTCTGGCGCGAGATGCCGGCAGAGGTGCGCGACTTCTATCGCGATCCCCTGCCGCGCGAGCCGATGCTGGCGGCCGATATCTATCGCCAGCTCAGCCGTAACTTGATGCCTTATCCCATGGGCAATATCCATCCCCGCTTCTGGGCCTGGTATATGGGTGCGGGCAATTTCACCGGCGCGCTCGGCGATTTCCTCGCCGCCATTCTCGGCTCCAATGTCGGCGGCGGCAGCCATGCGGCCGCCGAGATGGACCAGCAGGTGGTGCGCTGGTGCAAGGAGATGACCGGCTTCCCGGCTGATGCCAGTGGCACCTTGGTCAGCGGCGGCAGCATGGCCAATCTCATCGGCCTCACCGTGGCGCGCAATGCCAAGGCCGGCATCGATGTGCGCGAGGAAGGTGTCGCCGCCATGCCCCGACCCTTGCGCTTCTATGCCTCGGACCAGGTGCATAGCTGCCACCGCAAGGCAATGGAAACCCTTGGCCTCGGCAACAAGGCATTGCGGCGGATCGCGACCGACGATGCGCTCCGCATCGACCTCGTCGCCTTGCGCCAGGCGATCGCCGCCGACCGTGACGCCGGTCTCGAACCCGCCTGCATCATCGCCACCGCCGGCACCGTCAATAGCGGCGCCATCGATGACCTCACGGCGCTCGCCTATATCGCCGCGGAAGAGAATCTCTGGCTGCATGTCGATGGCTGCATCGGCGCGCTGATCGCCCTGGCCCCGCGCCATCATCATCTGGTTGCCGGCCTCGCCCGCGCGGATTCCCTCGCCCTTGATCCGCATAAATGGCTGCATGCCCCCTTCGAGGTCGGCTGTGCATTGGTGCGTGACGCAAAACGCCATCACCGCACCTTCGCCGTTACCCCGGAATATCTCGAAAGCTCGGCCCGCGGCCTTGCCTCCGGCGAATGGCTGCATGAATACGGGCTGCAGACCTCGCGCGGCTTCCGGGCATTGAAGGTCTGGATGGCACTCAAGGAACATGGCGCCGATAAGTTCGGCCGCCTGATCGACCAGAATATCGACCAGGCGCGCTATCTCAGCAGTCTGATCGCCGCCGAGCCGCAACTGGAACTGGTGGCGCCGACGACGATCAACATCGTCTGCTTCCGTTTCCATCCCGGCGCACTCGGTGAGCAGGAGACCGGCGACCAGGCGATTAGTGGTGATGCCATGAGGGCGCTGAACAACGAGATCCTGCTGCGCCTGCAGGAAAGCGGCATCGCCACCCTCTCGGATACCACGATCAAGGGTGAATACTGCCTGCGCGTCGCCATTACCAACCACCGCACCCGGCGCAGCGATCTCGACCTCCTGGTGCAGGAAACCCTGCGGATCGGGCGGGAATTGCTGGCAGGCGGGATCGAAACCTTATTTTAACCGCCTGGGGCTCATAAGAGGCCTGCTGCGCGCACAGCAAGCCAAGAGTTCCATCTTGACCAGATCCGCCTCTTCCCTGATTCTCGGATTCGCATCTGTCCTGCTATCGCTCCTGCTCCTCGCGACGCCGGTTTTCGCCGACACCGTGCCACAATCAACGACAGTAGTACCAGTGCAGCCCGCGACGTCGACTGACGGCGCCCAGCCCCATGCCGGCTATCCCACCACCCGTGAAAAGTGGCGCTATTGCCCGCGCGACGGCTCGCATCAATGTGTGGAGCTTGATATTCCCGGCGTCACCGAGCCGGAGCAGCCGAGCGGCGGGTCGGCACCGACCGCGCAATAGGCCGCATCGCTGCCGCACTGATCAGGCCTCGTCGCCGGCATGCTCAGCCGGCACATCGGCGCGTGCCTCGATCCACAGCAACAGCGAATCCAATGCCGGGCAGAGCGATTGCCCCCAATCGGTGAGGCTGTATTCGACCTTGGGCGGCACGGTCGGATAGACCACCCGCTGCACCAGCCCATCCGCCTCCATCTGGCGCAATTGCTGCGCCAGCATCTTCTGCGAAATCGCCGGGATCGCCCGCTCCAGATCGGAGAAGCGCTTCACCTTGCCGCCGAACAAATGAAACAGGATGACCAGCTTCCACCGCCCGTCGATCAGCTTGATGGCAGTGGTGACGCCATCCGTCGCACTCTGCGCATCATAATTCGGGCGCTGAGCTTGCGGTAAGGGGCTTACTTTTTCGTGCGTTCTTGTCATCGGCAGAGCTTAGGCGCATCTAGCCGAGCAGGCAATTGCCCGCCGGATCGACCACTTTCCGGTCCTTCACCCGCTCTTCCGACAGGACGCCATGCCACAAGATACATCGTCGCTCCGCCTGCCACCCGCCATCGCAACCTATTTCACCGCTGGTGATTCAGCGGCACTGACGGCAGCCTTCAGTGCCAATGCCGTGGTCCAGGATGAAGGCCAGGAGATGCGCGGCCATGACGCCATTCTCGCCTGGCGACGCAAGACTACGGCGAAATACCAGCCCCGCTTTGTGCCCCTCACCGCGACGGAACAAGACGGCAAGACCGTCGTCACCGCGGAGGTCAGCGGCACTTTCCCCAGCAGCCCCGCCAAGCTCGATTTCACCTTCACTCTGCACGACGGCAAGATCGCCGCCTTGGAGATTCATTGATGGGCAGCCCGGCAGGTCTCGCCAACCGTCAGTCGGCAACGAGCTTCAGCGCCGATCCGCAGGAATTCGCCGGCAAGCGGGTGCTGGTCACCGGCGGCACCAAGGGCATGGGCGAGGCCATCGCACGGCGCCTGCAGCGTGGCGGCGCCAAAGTGGCCGTGACCGCTCGCCATGCGGTGCCGCAAGAGGCCGCGGCCGCACTTTTCATCGCGGCGGATATCGCCACCGCCGAGGGTGTACAGGAGATCGTCGATACCGTGATGCGGCACTTCGCGGGCATCGACATCCTGATCAACAATGTCGGCGGTTCGACGGCGCCGGGCGGCGGCTTCCGCGCTCTTGATGACGAAGAATGGCGCCGCGCCCTCGACATGAATCTCATGGCCGCCGTCCGCCTCGACCGCGCCTTCCTGCCCGGCATGATCGCGCGCGGCCAGGGCGTCGTCATCCATGTCTCCTCGATCCAGCGCCGCCTGCCGCTTTTCGAGGCGACCTTGGCCTATGCCGCCGCCAAGGCAGCCCTCACCACCTATAGCAAGGGCCTCGCCAAGGAGGTTGGGCCGCAGGGTGTGCGCGTGAATACCGTGGCGCCGGGCTTCATTGAAACCACCGCCGCCGAAGCCCTGATTGCCCGCCTCGCCGCACGCGACGGCACTGATGAAGCGACCGCGCGGCAGGGCCTGATGCAGTCACTGGGCGGCATCCCGATCGGCCGCCCCGGCCGGCCGGCCGAGGTCGGGGAACTGGTCGCCTTCCTCGCCTCCGACCGTGCCGCCGCGATCCATGGCAGCGAATATGTGATCGACGGCGGGACCATCCCGACGGTGTGAGCCTCGATCGCGGCAGATCCGCTCACCGTTTCGTCGTCGACCGCACGGGAACCTCCAGCCTGGTGTCATTGGATGGAGTGGCGCCGTCGATCTCGCGATCTTCAGCTCCGATGCGGCGGTCGCCTTGCATAAGATAAGATGCATAGGCAGCCTTTCTCCCCTGGTCTAAGCTGCCGGCACACCGGACCTGCAAGCATATCGGGGACTGGGTTCGGGAAGATTGGGACGGCATTGGGGGACATCATGCTTCGGATCTGGCTCTTGGCCGGCGCGCTCGCGCTGGCAGGTTGTGCTGTGG